>DIVU01000286.1:0-930 GCA_002423365.1 Desulfuromonadaceae bacterium UBA6124
TTCCGCACCCAGATCGAGGCGATCCTCATGGCCGGCGCGCACGGCCCGGTCAAGCTGCTCTTCCCGATGATCTCGGGGATGGAGGAAGTCCATGCCTGCCAGGAGGTGATCGAGGAGGCACGGGCCAACCTGCGCCGGGAAGGGACGCCCTTCGCCTCCCATGTCCCCACCGGGATCATGATCGAAGTGCCTTCCGCCGTGCAGATGGCCGAGCAACTGGCGCGGGAAGTCGACTTCTTCGCCTTGGGGACCAACGACCTGATTCAGTACATGCTCGCCGCCGACCGCAACAACCCCCTGGTCAACAAATATTACGACCCGCTCCATCCGGCCGTGCTGCAGGCCCTCGACCAGGTAACCAACGTCGCCCGGCGCCAGGGCAAAGGATTATGCCTGTGCGGAGAAATGGCCTCCGATCCGATGAACTTCCTCGTCCTCTACGGCATGGGCATCCGCGAATTCTCCATGCCCGCCCCCTTCATCCCGCGCATCAAGGCCTTCCTCCGCGACCTCGATTCCGCCGTCGCCATCAAGGCCGCACGCGAGGTGCTGGCCCTGAGCGAAAGCGCCAAAATCCGCGCCTATCTGGTCGAGGTGCTGAAGGAGATCGTCCAAGTGGACTGACCCCGAAAAAAGCCCCAACAAAAAACGGCAGCCCATGACGGCTGCCGTTTTTGTTTGCGTTGAAGTAAGGAGGATCGGTTATCCCTGCCCAAGAACCTCGGCCACCAGTTCGGCCACATCCTTTACCTGGACATTCTCGGCCTTCTCATCCTTGAGGCCGTCGACCAGCATGGTCATGCAGTAGGGGCAGCTGACGCAGAGGGTATCCGGGGCGACGGTCAGGGCTTCCTTGACCCGCTCGCGGTTGATGCGCTCGCCGCTGCGTTCCTCCATCCACATGCGCCCGCCGCCGGCGCCGCAGCAGAA
>DIVU01000286.1:970-17158 GCA_002423365.1 Desulfuromonadaceae bacterium UBA6124
TTGGGCAGCTTGAGCCGTCCGTCGGCGATGATCTGGGCGATGAGCTGGCTGTGGTGGACGACTTCGAGCTCCAGACCGAACTGGCGGTAGTCGTTTTTCAGGGCGCTGAAGCAGTGAGGGCACTGGGTGATGACCTTTTTCACTCCCCGGGCCTTGAGCAGCTCGACGTTTTTCAGGGCCATGCGCTCGAAGACAAACTCGTTGCCGAGGCGGCGGACGCTGTCGCCGCAACAGAGTTCATCCTTCCCGAGGATGCCCCAGGAGACCCCGGCGGCGTTGAGAATGGTCGCCACCGCCACGGTCACATGCTTNNTTACGGGTATCGAAGGCGCCGGCGCATCCGACGAAGAAGAGGTATTCGGTCTTGTCCGCCGCGAACTCCTGGGGATCGAGCAGCGCCGCCCACTTGCCGCGCTCGGCCGGGGCCATGCCCCAGGGATTGCTGCGCTGTTCCATGTTCTCGAAGAGATTGAGGAGCTCGTCGGGGAATTTGGCCTCCATCTGCACCAGATGGCGACGCATCTTCACCAGCTTCTGGGGGTGCTCGATAAAGACCGGGCAGGCCTCCAGGCAGGCGCCGCAGGTGGTGCAATCCCAGATCGCCTCTTCGCTGCAACTCCCCTCCCCGGCCTCGCCGATGAGCGGCACGTGCGGTTTTCCGCCGCTCTTGAGAGCCGGGCCGTTCTCCAGCAGGTTGACCTTGAGATCGTGTACAACCTGACGGGGGTTGAGCTTCTTGCCGGTGTTATGGGCTGGGCAGACATCCTCGCAGCGGCCGCACTCGGTGCAGGCGAAGCCGTCGAAAAGATCCTTCCAGGTCATCCGTGTGGGCCGGTCGGCGCCCAGGGGAAGATCGAGGGCGAAGGTTTCCCGAGGTTGGGTGTTGGGCTTTTCCAGGCTGCGGAAGAAACAGTTGCCGATGGCGGTGAAAACGTGCAGATGTTTGCTGTAAGGGATCAGGTAGTTGAAGAGGATCAGCAGGGCAAGGGCGTGAACCAGCCAGAAAAAGCCGTGGATGCGTTCCAGACCGACTTCGCCGAAACCGGAAAAAGCCTGCGCGAAGGCTGCTGAAACGGGCATCCAACCCGCCGCCCGCTCATGGCCGAGGGCCACTTCGGCGCCGCTGATGCCGAAATAGGCGAGCATGTGCACGGCGATGACGGCGACGATGAAATAGCCTTCGAAATTGCGCGCCTCGGGATAGAGGGGGAAGAAAGTGCGATGGATGAGGGCGGCCACCACCGCGCAAAGAGTCAGTAGGCTGAACACGTCGGAAACGAAACGGATGGGGAAATAGAAGAGCCCCGGCAGCACTGACAGACGCGCCCCGGGAAAGATGCCGCCGAGCACGAACTCGATATTGACCGCCACCAGCAGCACGCAGGCCCAGAAGAAGATGGCGTGATTGATGCCGAAGGGGCGGGCCAGCACCCGTTTCTGCCCGAAAACATAGGTGAGAACGCTGCGCAGACGCTCGTCGACGCGATCGAAGCGGTTCTCGTCACGACCGAGTCGCACCAGTCCGAGGCGCTGATAGAGGCTCCACAGAAAAAAGCCGCCGGAGGCGCCAAAGAGCAGAAGAACGATGAATCCACTGAAGGTCATATGATTTCCCCGCGATGCGAAAAAGTAGGCTAGGAGGCGGCCCGCTCGGGGCGGCCGGCGGTTTTGCGCAACTCACGCAGGCGCCGGGTCAGCGCCGGCACGATCTGGAAGAGATCGCCGACGATACCGTAGGTGGCGATCTGAAAGATCGGCGCGTCCTTGTCGCGATTGATGGCGATGATAATGTCCGAATCCTGCATGCCGACCATGTGCTGAATCGCGCCGCTGATGCCGCAGGCGATGTAGACCTTGGGCCTTACCGTCTTGCCGGTTTGGCCGACCTGACGATCATGGGGCATCCAGCCGGCATCGACCGCGCTGCGCGAAGCGCCGACCACGGCGCCGATTTCATTGGCGAACTGTTGCAAGAGAACGAAGTTCTCGCGGTTGACCATGCCGCGGCCGCCGGAAACGATGAACTCAGCCCCGGCGATATCGACATGATCCTGCCCGTCCCGGTCACTGATGACTTCGAGCACCTTGGTCAGTATGCTCTCCTCAACGGGGGCGAAATCTTCCCGCACGACCGTTCCGGTGCGGCCTTCGACAAAGTCGGGCATGGCCATGACATGGGGGCGCACTGTGGCCATCTGCGGCCGGAACTTGTCGCACATGATGGTGGCCATGATGTTGCCGCCGAAGGCCGGCCGGGTCTGCATGAGATTGCGTTTGTCATCGATGCTCAGCCCCGTGCAGTCGGCGGTCAGACCCGTCTTGATCACCGTCGCCACAGCCCCGGCAAGATCCCGGCCGAGACCGGTGGCGCCCATGAGAATGACTTCGGGCTTATGTTTGGCGATGAGATGACAGATCGCCTCGTTGTAAGGCTGGGTGCGGTAATGGCGATAAACGGGAGCGTCGAGCAGATAGACCTTGTCGGCGCCGTAAGCGAAGGCCTCGCCGCAGAGCAGTTCGACCCCGCTGCCGATGACCAGAGCACAGAGTTCGACTTTCAGCTGCTTAGCCAACTCGGCGCCAGTGCCGAGGAGCTCCCAGGATACCTTGGCCGCCTCGCCGTCGGTCTGCTCGATAAAGACCCAGACGCCGCGATAGGCGGAGAGCATCTTCTGCAGGCGGGCGGTCTCCTCGTCCACCTCTTCTTCAGCGGCCGAGTCCCCCTTCTGCTTGGCCAACTCGTCGAGAATTTTCTGCTCCTCGGGGGTGAAGTACATTTCCAGGGCGCTGGCCGGGCAGATCTTCACGCACTTGACGCAGCCGATGCACTTGGGAGCATCGATGATCGGCGCCCCCTGCTCGTCCATGACGATGGCGTCGACCGGACAGACGCTCATGCAGCGCTCGCCGCAAGCGATACAGCGTCCTTCGATGAGGCGAGCAACGCCGCGCGGCTTCTTGACTTTCGCTTTTTTTTCCATTGCGGAATCCCCAGGATGCACATCCGCCGAAAACCGGCGAAAATGAGTGATTTACAGAACCAGCAGGTCCTTGCTCAGGAGCTTGTCGATCAACTGGTTGGCGGTGCCGACGGGATCGTTCAGGCCGTCGCCGATGATTTCCCCTGTGGCCCGTTCCGGGGAGAAAATCTTGCTGACCCAGGTCGGCGACCCCTTCAGCCCCACGGTCTTTTCATCCAACTGCAAGACCTGATTGTTCCACAGGGTGATCTCCGCTTCGGCCGCCGCCAGACGCATGGGGACGGTGGGATAGCGCGGCCGGTTGAGTTCCCGAACCACTGTGATCATCGCCGGCAGGGGCGCCTCGACAATCTCATGCCGCCCTTCGAGCTTGCGCCGTACCCGGACCCGGCGGTTTTCCAGATCGAGATGTTCGATGCGGTCGACCAGGGTCAGCTGGGTGAAGCCCAGGCGGGTGGCGATGCCGGGACCGGTCTGAGCGGTATCGCCGTCGATGGTCTGCTTGCCGCAGAAGACCAGAGCCACCTCCTCCGTCTGCCCAAGACGCTCGATGGCGGCCGCCAGCACCCGGCTGGTCGCCAGGGTATCGGCGCCGCCGAAGCAGCGGTCGCTGAGCAGGATCGCCTCGTCCACCCCCAGGGCGCGGGCCTTGCGCAAAGTGGCCTCGGCATTGGGCGGCCCCATGGAGAGGGCGGCGACGCGCACGCCGAAACGATCCTTGAGCCGCAGGCATTCCTCCAGGGCATGGGTATCGTAGGGGTTGACGATGAAGGGGATCCCTTCGCGCACCAGGGTGTTGGTGACCGGATCGATCTGGACCTGGGTGGTGTCAGGGACCTGTTTGATACAGGCGACGACAAGCATGGGGGTTCCTTTGGCGTGTGTAAATAAGAGAACGATCGGATGAAACGGGCCAACCAAAGCGCAAAAAGCCCACGGAAGAGGCATCCCCCGGTGGGCTTCATCGGTTTACGAACAGGTACAGCATCGTACCTGCCGGCACATCCCCACAAGCAGGGAGCATGCCAAACCCAGGCGCCATTGCCCACGAAAAACAAACTGAATGCGCTCGGAAAGACCTTGAAATCCAGGGATCATGATTGAGGCGACCAGGCTCCATTGCCGGCATCCGTTTACGGCGGCGAAAGGATGTCCCGCCTGCCCAGGCAGAGGATTAGCGTACGACAGAGAATCTCGACAACAGATCCGGCCGGTCCGGGTCCCTTGAAAGGTTCCGTCAGGGAAGAGACCGCCGACAAAAAAACCATTCCTCCAGAGAATGAGGAGGGATTATAAAGGATATCGTACCGACGGTCCAGATTTAACGTACGGACCTGCCTGAATAATCGTCATTTTATCCCGCCCCTGCCGCTCTTTTATACAACCGCGCCGGACAAAACAGCCCAAAAGACCGATGATCTTTTGGGCTGATCTCTTTAGCACTTGGGCCGGGAGAAATTCCCCCCGCGGCCACTACAGGGTCAGCGCAGCGCCTGAATCTTTTTCAAGCTTTCCTGCAAAATGGCGCGCTTTTCCTCGGCTTCGGCGAGTTTGGCGCGGTCCTTTTCGAGCACGTGCCGGGGAGCATTGGCGACGAAGCTCTCGTTGGATAGTTTTTTGGAGAAGAGCTCCACATCCTTCTCGACCTTGGCGATCTCCTTGAGCAAGCGTTTCTCTTCCTCCTCGACGTTGATCAGCCCGGCCAGGGGGAGCAGAATCTCCACATCCCCGGCCACCTGGGTCGCGGCCTGAGCGGGACGCTCGACGCCGACGCCGAGGGTCAGTTCCCCGACCCGGGCCAGGGCCTTGACGTAGCCCGCGCCGTCGCGCAGTACCGCCGCCGAGGCTTCGCTCTTGCAGTCGAGGACCGCCTGGATCTGCTTGCTCGGCGCCACATCCATCTCGCCGCGAATGTTGCGGATGCCCCTGATGGTCTCCATGATCAGCTCCATTCCGGCCACGCTCCGCTCCGCGTAGGGCAGGCCCTCGCCGGTGGGATAGGGGGCCTCGACCAGGAAAGTCGTGGGCCGCTGGCCCGGCAGCGCCTGCCAGATCTCCTCGGTGATGAAGGGCATCAGCGGATGAAGGAGGCGCAGCAGGTTTTCCAGCACCAGATAGAGCACGCTCTGGGCGCGGTGTTTCACCGCTGGATCGTCACCGTAGAGATCATCCTTGACCAACTCGATGTACCAGTCACAGAAGCTGTTCCAGGTAAAGGCGTAAAGGACGCCGGCGGCATCGTTGAACTTGTAGTCGGCCAAAGCCTGATTGGTCTCGCGGGCGGCCTCGGCCAGGCGGCAGAGAATCCAGGTGTCGGCCAGCGACAGATCGAGCCGGTCGAGATCGATCCCCTCCGGATCGAAGTTTTCCAGGTTCATCAGGGTAAAGCGGCTGGCATTCCACAGTTTGTTGGCGAAGTTGCGGTAGCCGGCGATGCGCTCGGTCGAAAGTTTGATATCCCGGCCCATGGCGGCGAAGGCGGCCAGGGTGAAGCGGAAGGCGTCGGTCCCGTATTCGTCGATGACGCTCAAGGGATCGATGACGTTCCCCTTGGATTTACTCATCTTCTGTCCCTGGGCATCGCGCACCAGAGCATGGATGTAGACTTCCTTGAAGGGAACCTCGCCCATGAACTTGAGGCCCATCATNNATCATCCGCGCCACCCAGAAGAAGAGGATGTCGAAGCCGGTGACCAGACAGGAGGTCGGATAAAACTTCTTCAGTGTTTCGGTCTTCTCCGGCCAGCCCATGGTCGAGAAGGGCCAGAGGGCCGAGGAGAACCAGGTATCGAGAACGTCCGTCTCCTGGCGCAGATGGGTGCCGCCACAGTGGGCGCAGACCTTCGCATCCGCGCGAGAAACAGTGATGCTCTCGCAGTCGTCGCAGTACCAGGCGGGGATGCGGTGCCCCCACCAGATCTGCCGGCTGATGCACCAGTCCTTGATGTTGTACATCCACTCGTAGTAGGTCTTTTCCCACTGCTCGGGAACGATGCGGGTACGACCGTCCTTGACCGCCTCGATGGCCTTCTCGGCCAGGGGTCCGACGTTGACGTACCACTGCTTGCTCATATACGGCTCGATGACCGTCCGGCAGCGGTAGCACTCCCCCACGGCGTTGCCATGCTCCTCGATCTTCTCCAGCAACCCTTGCGCTTCGAGATCGGCCACCACCTGCTTTCGCGCGGCGTAACGCTCCAGCCCCCGATAGGGGCCGCCGTTCTCGTTGACGTTGCCCGAGGTATCGAAGATGTTGATAAATTCCAGATTGTGGCGCTTGCCGACCTCGAAGTCGTTGAAGTCGTGGGCCGGAGTGATTTTCACCGCGCCGCTTCCGAATTCGCGGTCGACGTAATCGTCGGCGATGATCGGGATCTCACGGTCGACCAGGGGTAACCGCACGGTCTTGCCGATCAGGTCGGCATAACGCTCGTCTTCGGGATTGACCGCCACCGCCGTATCGCCAAGCATCGTCTCCGGGCGGGTGGTGGCCACGACTAGGACTCGGTCGCTCCCCTTGACCGGATAGCGAAGATGCCAGAGATTGCCTTTTTTATCCTCGTGTTCCACTTCCAGGTCGGAAAGGGCGGTGTGACAACGGGGACACCAGTTGATCAGGCGGTTGTCCCGATAGATCAGGCCATCCTCGTAAAGACTGACGAAGACCTCGCGTACCGCGCGGGAAAGACCCTCGTCCATGGTGAAGCGTTCCCTCTCCCAGTCGCAGGAGGCGCCGAGACGCTTGAGCTGATTGATGATCTGCCCCCCGGACTCGCTGCGCCATTGCCAGACCCGCTCGATGAAGGCCTCGCGGCCCAGGGCGTGACGATCCTTGCCTTCGGTGGCGAGCTGTTTTTCCACCACGTTCTGGGTGGCGATGCCGGCGTGGTCGGTGCCGGGCATCCACAGCACTTCATGACCGCACATGCGCTTCCAGCGCACCAGAATGTCTTGCAGGGTATTGTTCAGGGCGTGCCCCATGTGCAGCACCCCGGTAACGTTGGGCGGGGGGATGACGATGGAGTAATGGGGCTTGGGGGAATGTTCGTCGGCGCGGAAGCAGCCCTGGCTTTCCCAGGCTTGATACCATTTCTTCTCGACGTCGCGGGGTTCGTATCCTTTGGGCAGATGGGTTTCCATGGACGCTGCGTCCTTCCTGCGTATTAAATTTTTCCGACTGCTGAATCGGAATGGAGAATAAAAAAAGAAATGGGGATTTTAAACATCCCCATTCCATCCGTCAACCGGCGATCGCCGTCACTGCGTCAAACAACGGCTTTCAACTCGTTTGTTCCGCCTCGGCCTTGATCAGGCGCAGCTCTTCCTTGATCAGGCTTTCCGCCAGGTCGGGCACGACTTCCCAGGCAATCTTTTCGAGAATGGTACCGGCCAGGCGCTCGATCACCGTTTTCGCAACGCGCTCGACAATGCGCTCCAGATCGGCTTCGCTCAAGGCCCGAACGCCCTCTTCGACGGCGTTCGCCGCCACGGCGGCCACAACTGGTGCGGGCGCTTCGACCGGAGCCGCTTCCGCGACCGGTTCCGCCGACAATTCGACGGCGGACGCGACAAAGGCTTCCGCCGCGGTCGGAGTCTCTTCGGCAAGCTCCACGGCCGGCATCACCGGCTCCAGACTCAGGGTGTCGTCCACTTGGAAGCTTTCGGGCTCAATCAGATCCTCGGCCTCAAACTCGGGCTCTTCGGTGGAAAAGACAAAGTCGTCCGTTTCCGCCACTGGAGATTCGCCGATGACGGCCGTCTCCGGAATGGGCTCCGTCGCAACCTCGGACTCAGGCTCGGAAGCGGCAAGAGGAGCGGGCTCATCCTCGAAAGTGAAGATGTCCTCGGCCAAGGGCGGCAGATCCTCTTCCGCGGCCAGGTCGGCCTCTGTCTCATCCGTGACGAAGACGAAATCCTCCTCGGCAGCAGTGGTTTCGGCGACCGGCTCAGCCTCCAGGATATCCCCCTCATCGAGGGCCAGGATATCCTCCTCGGCCAGTTCCATCACCTCGTCCTCCGCAGCCAAATCGACCAACGCCGCCTCCTCGATGGCGGCCGGCGACATGGAGACGGTTTCCGGCTCGACGGCGGCCGGCTCGGGCGTATCCATCTCCGCCCAGATATCCTCCGCGAGGGGGGCGGCAGCGGGCATGGCAACGGTTGGTGCCAAATCTTCTTCGACCAGGGAGACGTCACTCCAGATATCCTCGGCGGCTTCCGTCGTCGGTGGAGCGGAAGATTCCTCGGCATCGTCGGTGAAAATGGCGCCGAAATCCATCTCCTGGGAAACTTCGGCGCTAGCGGGGGCCGGGGCAGGCGTGGAATCATCCAGCTCGGTCCAGATATCCGCCTGCACCTCGGGAGCGGGAGCGGAAAGGGGCGGAGCCTCCGGTGCGGGGACCGGCGCCGACGCGGCCTGAACCGGCGGCAAAGCGGAAGTGGCGGGCGCGGCCCAGGCCGCGTCGAGCAACTCCTTGACGCGGGTAATCAGGGTCTGGGATTCGAAGGGCTTGGCGATCCAACCGTCGGCGCCACAAGCTTGGGCCTTGGCTTCATCGAAGGGTTCGAAGGTCCCGGTGAGCAATAGAACCGGAACCCCGGCCAGAGAGGGGTCGGCCTTGACCGCCGCGCACAGCTCATAGCCGTTTTTCCCGGGCATGAAGACGTCGGCGAGAATCAGGTCGGGACGGTCGCTTCTGGCCTTTTCCAGGGCGGCATCACCATTGTCGGCAACGGCGAGAGTGTAGTCTTCGTTGACAAAGGTAATTCCAATGACCTTCTGAATCGTAACACTGTCGTCGGCCAGTAACAGTTTCCTGCTCATTCAAACCTCCTGATTCCCCGATGGGGAAGGTTGCCGGAAATCCCAGCGGGACAGCTCCGCGACAATCCGTTCGATATCCAAAAGAAGATAAGGGGCCTGGTCATAAAGCACATGCCGGCCCGGGTTTTCACCGGCGGCGGAATTGCCGGGCGTTGCAAACTGTCCCGGCGCCGGGACGCGGGGGACGGCATCGGCCGACAGAGCCACCCGTCCCCAGGAAACGGCACAGATAACGGCAAAGGCTGATACCGTCGCGGGAGAATCTTTCGCGGCGAGGCGCAACAAGGGAAGGGCCTCGCCGTCATGAACTACCATCCCCAGCACTTGCGGCGGCAGCAGGGGTAAAAAGCGGATCTTCGGCAGGGGCACCACCGCCAGGACATCCGCCAGAGGGAGGGCGAAAGCACCGTCCCGGTTGCGGAAGAACACGAGCCGATTGCTCAGATCCCGCGCCGGCATTGTTCCAGCCACAGGGCGTCGCAACGGACCAGAAGTTCGTCCCGCCAGAGTTCCACATCGCCATAGGGCCGGGGGCCGGGAAGGCGGGACAAGAGCGGAGCCGGACAACGCGTGAAAGCCGATGCCGGATGAACGCCCAGTACACGGTCGACAGGAGTGGCCCAGTTCCCCCGTTCGCCAGCCAGCACCAGAAATCTGACGGCTCTGTCGGCACGGGGATTGTCGGGTACGCCAAAAAGTCGCCTCAGGTCGACCACGGGAATCGCGCCGTCGCGAAACGGGAGCTTTGCCGCCGACGCATCGGCACTGAAAAGTTCCCGGGGATCTTCCTCGCGGATTTCCAGCAGATCCTCCGCGGCCAGGGAGAACCCGACGTCTCCCAGGCGGAAAACCAGGGACATGCCGATGGAACAGGACATGCTCACCTCCCCGCATTCAAGCCTGCGACGGCTTTCGGAAAGGCCGCCAAATTAGCTGAAACGCTACCATAGGGGGTCCCGAAGTGTCAAGAGGAGCGACCGGAAAATTCAATAGGTTAGACGATTTAGAAGAGTTTCCAGGGCTGCGGCAGAAAGAGCCGGTGATAAAGATTAATGGCATAGCGATCGGTCATGCCGGCGAGAAAATCCGCCACCGAGACTTCCCGACAATCCCCCGGCAGACGACGACCGCCATGAGCCGTCAGTGCCTCTTCGTTTTCCATGAAAAAAAGGAAGAGTTCGCGAAGAATGCGCGCGGCCTTGGCGAAATCCTCGTGTACGCTCGGCGCCTGATAGACGTGGTCGTAGAGCCAGTCCCGCAGGGCGGTGACGGCTTCGGCCAGAGAGTCGGAGAGGCGGATTTCCCGGCCATCCACCGCCAGGGAATGGCGGATGATGTCATTAACCATGGCGCGGATCCGCCGGGAATGGGTCTCCCCCAAAACGGCGATGATCCGCCCGGGGATCTGGCCGCTCTTCACCAGCCCCGCCCGCAGGGCGTCGTCCAGGTCGTGATTGACATAAGCGATGATATCGGCCAGGCGTACAATGCGCCCTTCGAGGGTGACGGCCCGCACCGCCGGATCGGTCCCCTGGATCGGCCCCTGCCCTTTGGAATGCTTGAGGATGCCGTCGCGCACCTCGAAGGTCAGGTTCAATCCCGCCCCGTCTTTTTCCAGCACATCGACCACCCGCAGGCTCTGGCGGACGTGATGAAAACCGCCGGGGACCACCTCGTTGAGCACCCGCTCCCCGGCATGACCGAAGGGGGTGTGGCCGAGATCGTGTCCCAGCGCGATGGCCTCGGTGAGATCCTCGTTGAGAGCCAGGGCGCGGGCAACGGTCCGGGCGATCTGTGAGACCTCCAGGGTGTGGGTCAACCGGGTACGATAATGATCCCCCTCCGGCGCGAGGAAGACCTGGGTTTTGTGTTTCAGGCGCCGAAAAGATTTACAGTGCAGTATACGATCCCGATCATGCTGAAAAGTGGTCCTGATCGAACAGGGCTCTTCCGGGCGGGAACGCCCGGCACTATCGGTACTGCGACAGGCATGCTCCGACAAAAACCGCCCTTCCCGCTCTTCAAGCAAACAACGAATGTTCATGACCGACCTCTTCCAATCCAAACTTAATTTGTAAAAATAGCCGTCCACCCAACCTCGACCCGTAAAAAAATACCGTGCCCTCCATGCTGATGCAGATCCGCAAGAGAAGGTCCGGCGAAACGGGAAAAGCATTCTTATTGGCAATCAATCGTGTTAACGAGAAAAATCTTCTTGCTTTTATCAAAGGATATTGTATTAGTAGCACAAATTATTTTCGATAAACATCACAATAGCCGATTGATCAGGAGGAAAGACATGGCGACATTGCTGGAAATGGCGGCGGAGATCGTAGCCGCCCACGCCTCAACGACCACCATGACCAAAGAAGAACTGGTTGCCGAACTGGTTGAATTGCACAAGACCCTCGGCGCCCTGGAAAAAGGCGAATCGCCGGCCGTAGAAGCGGCCGCGGCCGATGCGGAAGCCGCCGCGCCCGCCATTTCTTTGAAAAAAGCTTTCGGCAAGGACAAAGTCGTCTGCATGATCTGCGGCAAGGAAATGAAAACCCTGGCCCGTCATCTTAAGACCGCCCACAACCTCAAACCCACCGAATACCGTAAGCAGTTCGGCATCCCCAGCAAGCAGCCCCTGGCGGCCCGCAACTACTCGGAAAGCCGTCGGGCGATGGCCGTGGAACGCGGCCTCGGCGACAATCTCGCCAAAGCCCGTGCAGCCCGGGGCAAAAAGAAGTAATCGGCGGACCAATCACCACTTTCCACGAAAAAAGCGCCCGGATGGGCGCTTTTTTCGTTTCATCAAAAGAGGACAAAGGGGATGGTACGCAAGAGCCTGCCCGTCCCATCCACCACCTCGACCCGCCAATCCCCCGTCCATCCTGCCTCCAACGTTTTGACCGACCAAGTATTCCAGGGGGAATTGCGCACCCGCAGTTCGACTCGCGCCATCTCCTGGTTTCCTCGATACCAGACATGGAAGATCGGCGTCGGTTCCTCCACGCCGACGATCCTCGTAAAACAGTAGAGCGGACCCGATGCGGCGGACCAGCGCTGAACCCTATCGACCGGTCGATGCTCCTCGACCTGCGTGGTGACCACCCCCTCGACTACCTCATACGCCCCGGCCGCCCCGCTACCCGACAACAGCAGCACGAGCAAGACTAAGATGGTCTTCATGACGAACGCCTCCTTTTTGTTTCTTGTACAAATGGCCAGGATCGGATATTTAGAAGCCATGGATGCCCCGGCCCGAAACCCCGCCCCCCCCAAATCAAGGACACCCCGAAATGAAACGTCTACTGCTCGGTGATACCCGTCAGCCGCTGCTGGAAACCATCGAAGGCATGCTCAAGCACTGGGGATACCGGGTTCTGGTCTCGTCGCGCCCCGAGCAGATCAGGGTCCTGCTGCGAGAAACCTCCCCCGACCTGCTCATTCTCGGCGCCGGGTTGCTGGTCAAGGGCGAAAGCTCCCTGCGCAAAAGCGTCGAAAAGCTGGTGACCGCGGGCAACTGCCCGCTGCTGGTTCTGCGCGAGGAAGGCATCGAGGACCACCTCACGCTCGCCCATGACCCGATTGCCGTCCCCATCGACCTCTTCAGCTTCTTCGCCCATGTGCAGCGCCACACGGAACGCTTCCCCCGCAAAAATTTGCGCCTCACCGTCAAGCTTCCGGGCATGTTCTCCCGGGGGGCCCAGACCTGCCTGGCGGAAGTGCTCAGCCTGAGCATCCAGGGGCTGATGATCAAGACCAGCCTGCGCATGGAACCGGGAGACGCCCTCACCGTCTGCGTTCCCCTGGTCGGCATGGGCAAGGAACTGGAACTGGCGGGGCGGGTGCTCTACGGCGTTCAGCCCAGCGCCGACAACAACTACCTGCAGGGGGTGGGTGTGGAGTTCATTGGTCTGAGCGAATCGGATCGCGACGCCCTCGGCGACTTCATCCGCAAACGCTTTTTCGGCGACGTCTCCGCCGAGGAGCATGCCCCCCAGGTCTCGCCAGACCAGTTCGAGCAGCCGCGCTGACCGGATACACCCGCCCTAGCCCGCCAACTCCCGCCAGAAACTCTCCCCCGCCCCCGCCGGTATGCCGAAGGCCTCGGCGATGGTCGCCGCGACATCGGCGAAGGATTTCCGCACGCCAAGCGCCGCCCCCTGCGCCATAGCCGGAGACCAGACCATCAGCGGCACATATTCCCGGGTGTGATCGCTCCCCGGCGTGGTCGGATCGCAGCCGTGATCGGCGGTGACGATCAGCAGATCCTCGACATTGAGGGCCGCCTGAGACTCGGGCAGCCAGCGGTCGAACTCCTCCAACGCCAGGCCGAAACCCAGGGCATCGAGCCGGTGCCCGTAAAGCATGTCGAAATCGACAAGATTGGTGAAGATCAGCCCCCGCTCCAGTTGCGCAAGGGCCGCCAGGGTCTTGGCCATACCGTCGCGGTTGTCGCTGCTGTAGACAAAGTCGCCGACCCCCCGGCCGGCGAAGATGTCGCGAATCTTGCCGACACCGAAGACCGGAATCCCGGCGGCGGTCAGCGCGTCGAGAATCGTGGGAGAGGTGGGGGACAGGGAAAAGTCGTGGCGGTTCGCGGTGCGCCGGTAGTTGTCCGGAGCGTCGCCGACAAAGGGGCGGGCGATGACCCGGCCGATGCGGTAGGGATCGAGGATGCGCCGGGCGGCGCGGCAGATCTCGTACAGCCGCTCCACCGGGATGACCTCTTCGTGGGCGGCGATCTGAAAGACCGAGTCGGCGCTGGTGTAGACGATGGGTCGGCCGCTGCGCAGATGCTCGTCGCCGAGCACTTTCAGGATTTCCGTCCCGCTGGCGGCGACGTTGCCCAAAAAGTCCAGGCCCGTGTCCCGCCTCAAGGCGGCGATGATCTCTTCGGGAAAACCGGCGGGATAGGTCGGCAGGGGATTCGGCTCGATGATGCCGGCGATTTCCCAGTGACCGGTAGTGGTATCCTTGCCGGCCGAAGCCTCGGCCATCCGACCCCAGCCCCCTTGCGGCGCGACGACCGGCGGTACTCCAGGCAATTGCAGAATGTTGCCCAATCCCAGCGCTTTCAGGTTGGGCAGCTTCAACCCGCCGCGGGCCTCGGCCACATGGCCCAGGGTATTGGCCCCGACATCCCCGTAGCGCGCGGCGTCGGGCAGTTCGCCGATACCGCAGCCGTCGAGGGTGATCAGCACCACTCGTTTTACCCCGCCCCCCCTCACAACCCGCTCTCCCGCCGCCATTCTTCGACAATGGCCACGCCGCCGCTGCTGCCGATGCGGGTCGCCCCCGCCGCCAGCAGCGCCCGGCAGGCCGTCCAGTCGCGAATGCCGCCGGCGGCCTTGACGCCAATACGCCCGGCCGCGATCCGCGACAGCAACTCGACATCGGCGATGGTCGCCCCGCCCGGACCGAAACCGGTGGAGGTCTTGACGTAGGCCGCGCCGGCCCGAACCACCGCCTCGGTCAGGGCGATCTTACGCGCCGCATCGAGAAAGCAGCATTCGAGGATCACCTTGACTCGCGCCATCCCGGCGGCGCGCACGACCTGACGGATTTCCTCCTCGACAGCGGCAAACTCGCCGTCGAGGGCATTACCGACAGGGATCACCATGTCGATCTCCGCCGCCCCGGCAGCGACGGCCTCGGCGGTTTCGAAGACCTTGACGGCAGAAAGCGAATAGCCGAGGGGAAAGCCGATGACCGTGCCGACGGCGACCTCCGAGCCGTAAAGCAGCTCGGCGGCCAAAGGCACGTAAACCGGGGGGATGCAGACCGAGGCAAAGCCGTATTCCACCGCCTCCTCGCAGAGGCGGCGCACCTGGTCGGCGCGGGTTTCAGGTTTGAGCAGGGTATGATCGATGAGAGGCGCGGGATTGGGGTGGGTCATGGGAATCGCAAAATCGGCGGGGGCGGTTCACAAACCGCCCCCGCTCTGTCAAAAGGGATGGGAATTGACCTAACTGCGGTAATCGGCGTTGATCTTCACATAATCGTAGGTCAGGTCCGAGGTGTAATAATAGGCCCGGCCGCTGCCCTGCTTGAGATCGATGGACACGGTGAATTCCGGGGTCTTCAGCACCTCGGTCGCCTTGCCTTCCAGCTCCTTGCCGGTACCGAGGCCATCCTTGACCACCGGCACCTCGCCGAAGCGGATGTCGACCTTATCGGGATCAACCTGAGAACCGCTATAGCCGACGGCGGCGATGATCCGCCCCCAGTTGGCGTCCTGACCAAAGAAAGCGGTCTTGACCAGGCTGGAGGTAGCGACGCTGCACGCCGCCTGGCGCGCTTCGGCATCGCTTGCCGCGCCCGTTACCTCGATGCGTACCAGTTTGGTCGCCCCTTCGCCGTCGCGCACGATCATCTTCGCCAGTTCCAACAGCACTTCGTCGAGCAGGGACTGAAATTCCCCCGCCGCTTTTGAACCGGCGGCGATGGGCGCGTTGCCCGCCGCGCCGCTGGCCAGAAGCAGCACCATATCGTTGGTCGAGGTGTCGCGGTCGACGGTGATGCAGTTGAAGGAACCGTCCACCGACTGGCGCAGGGCGGTGTCGACGAACCCACCCTCCAGTTCCGCATCGGTCAAAATGAAGGCGAGCATGGTCGCCATGTTCGGGTGGATCATCCCCGCCCCTTTGGCGACGCCGAGGATGCGGTAGGGGCGGCCGTCGACCTCGCCGGTGACGACATAGCGCTTGGCAAAGGAATCGGTCGTCATGATCGCCGCCGCCACTTCGTCGGCATGATCCTCCCGCAATTGTGCCGCCAGTTTCGGCACCTGCTCCTCGAATTTGGCCATGGGCAGGGGGGCGCCGATCACGCCGGTGGAAGAGACCGCCACCAGATCTTCGTCGATGCCGAGGGCGGCCGCCGCCAGGGCGCCGCAGCGCAGGGCGTCCTGGCGCCCCTGCTCGCCGGTACAGGCGTTGGCGTTGCCGCTGTTGACCAGAATCGCCTGACAACGACCCTGGCGAATGCGCGGCGCACTGATCTGCACCGGTGCCGCCACCACCTTGTTGGTGGTGAAGACTCCGGCGCAAAGGGCCGGTTTATCCGCCACGATCAGCGCTATGTCGAGGCGCCCCGATTTTTTCAAGCCGGCGGCGCCGGCCGCGAAGCGGAATCCGGCCACACCATGAAGATCAACCCTGTTCATTCCGCCCGTCCTCCTCTATGAATCGCTGAAACAGACCTTTTTTACTTGCCGCAGCACTTCTTGTATTTCTTGCCGCTGCCGCAGGGACAGGGATCGTTGCGTCCGATCCGCTCGTCGTCCCGCGTCGTCGGCTGCTTGGGCTGGTCGTCGGCGCCGACGCGGTTGAGGATCAGGCGCTGCCGGCGCTGCTGTTCCTCCATGCGTTCCACGTCCTCCTCGCGGCG
>DIVU01000397.1:0-8677 GCA_002423365.1 Desulfuromonadaceae bacterium UBA6124
ATCTCCCCCTTCGGATAGCTCAGCAGGGTTTCCTTGGCCGGGTCGATCTTGTCGCCGAGGAGGTAGGCGCCGGCCGAGCCGTTATACCAGGCATAGGTGGGAACGATCTTCTTGCCCCAGGTGAAATGCCCTTTGGCTTTGGTGTAAGTCGAGCGGCCGTACTCGTCCTTCTCTTCCTTGAAATCCTTCCCTGCCGTCGACCAGTCCCAGGACGTTTTCGTCGCCTCTTCCTTGGCAAACTCGGGGATATGGCAGGTCTGGCAGGCGACTGCCGCGCCGTGCTGGTTGAGGACGCTTTCCTTGTGCGGGGCTTCGGTGTGGCATTTCTCGCAGCCAATGTGCGACGCGTTGGCCGGGGAGACGACCATGGCGTTGCCGGTGATGTGATGACCGGAGGTTTCGTGGCAGGTCTGGCAGGTGAAGTCGTTGCCGTCGGCGGCCATGTGAACATCCACGGATTTCTCGGGATATTCCATGCTCGAATCGAGATCGCCGTGCTTCACGGCGTCGCCGCCGCCGCCGAAGAAGTGGCAGCTGCCACAGTTTTCCCGCTTGGGCGCGCCGACGTTGCGGGCGACATGAAGCAGGTCGACGGTTTCATCGGGGTGCCCGGCGCCGGTCGAGGTTTTTTTGTAGGAACCGGTGGTGTCGTGGCAGACCAGGCAGTCGATATTTTCCGCCTTGGTGAAATCGAACGTGGCGTCTTTCCAGCCGTAGCCGATATGGCAACTGGTGCAGCGGGGCCAGTTGGCGTTGACTGAAACGCAGAAATTGTTGATAGCGTTCGTTTTGCCGCGATTGACTTTTTTGCCGTCGATTTCCTGGGGGGCCGACCAGGTCCAGTGACTCGACTTCATCACATCGGTGGCGGCTTCTTCATGACATTCAAGGCATTTGGCCGTCACTTCCGGCCCACTCTTGAAGGGCTTGTCGAAAAACTCGCTGTGGTCGGCGGCAAGGGGCGCCGTGGCGGCCGCCGCAATAAAAGTCAGGGCCAGTAGCAGGGTGTGTGGCAATTTGACGTTTCTCATCCATTCCTCCGTGGTTTAGGGCGGGGACAGGTCGCCGCCGTGTTCCATGGCGGGAAGAGATCCCCCTCCCCGTCGTATTTTTTATCTTATAACGCAACTCAGGTTGGCTCGTCAATCCCTATATGCAAATAAATATATAAACAAAAACAATGATGGTCGCCGGTTTCATCCTGTTGCGAAACAAGGTGTCGATATCAGGACAAACAGAGGAGGGGGGGGCAGGGAGGGGAGGGGGAGAGATTACGCGGGGGGAGCAGCCGGGTGGCCTGCTCCCCCCGTGGGAGATGGATCAGTTTTCCGTGAGGACATGTTCGTCGTAGATCTTCTCGATCTTGATTTTGTGCCCCTTTTCGACGTCGGCGAAAACGTTGAGCACCTTTTGCAGTTGTGGGTCTTCGACGGAAGCCGCCGCGTTGGTGTAGAGCTGATAGGCGTTTTCCTCGGCCTTCATGGCGTAGATGAGGATTTCCTGATAGGTCATGTCCGGCTTGAGGGGAACATCGGCCAGATACTGGCTGATCTTCAGGTCGGAAATTTTAATGGATTTGTAGTGTTCGGCCTTTTCCACGCTCATCTTGCCGAAGACTTCCTTGTGTCCCGCTTCCTCGCGGGCCATTTCCTCGAACATTTTTTTAGCCGAGATGCTTTTAGAAATCGCCGCGGCGTTTTTGTAGAGTTCGTAGGCCGCCTCTTCCTGCTTCACGGCGAATTTGATGATATCGTCCATGCTTACGAATGACATGCGAATCTCCTTTTGCTCAATTAAAAAACGCTATTCTTCAACTTCCTCGAAATTATCCTTCCCGGCGCCACATTCGGGGCAGGTGTCGGGTGGCTCGGATCCTTCGTGAATATAGTCACAGATAACACAACGCCATTTTTTCATCTTTCCTCCTTGTGATTGTTCGTGGGTACGATAGTGCCTGTAGGCCGGGACGGCGCCATGCCGTTCAGGCAATCCGGACAGAGTCCGGTGAATTGGACGGAATAATTCAGCAGGCGAAAACCGTGGTTGTCCTGGGTGTTCCGCATCAGGTCGCGGGCTTCGAAACCGTCGAAGTCGATGAGCAGTCCGCAACCGACGCAGATGAGGTGGGCGTGGCGGCTGGTGTCGGCGTCGAAACGGGCGCGAGATTCGTGGGTACTTATTTTTTGCGCCACGCCGATTTTTACCAGGGTTTCGAGAACCCGGTAGACCGTCGTCCGGGAAATTCCCGGGATCATCAACTTGACATCTTCGAAGAGTTCGTCGGCGCTGGGATGGTTGTCACGGCGGGCAAGGGCTTCGAGGACCGCCTGCCGTTGCGGGGTTACGGGTAGCCCGTTAAGGCGGCAGGCCTTGGTCAGTTCCTGGATTTTCAGATAAGCGTAATGGGTATGATTACTTTTCATGGTTGCCACAATATTGCAATAGTGGGATTCTGTCAACGGCAAATCCAGATGAACCATCAGATGGTATTGAGCAGTTTGCGGAACTCCTCGGCGGGAACGGGACGGCTGAAATAGTAGCCCTGCACTTCGTGACACCCCTGTTGGTGGAGGAAATCGCGTTGTTCGTTGGTTTCGACTCCCTCGGCGATGACGCGCAAGTCCAGGTTGTGGGCCATGCCGATAATCGTTTTGATGATCGGGGCGGCATCCTTTTGTGTCGCCAGCCCCTGCAGGAAGGTGTGATCGATCTTGAGCCGGTCGATGGGCAGCCGTTGCAGATTGCGCAGGGAGGAGATCCCCGTGCCGAAATCGTCGATGGCAATGGAAATGCCGATGCGCTTCAATTCCTCGAAGCGTTCGGCGGCGGTAGAAAGATCGCTGCTGATGATATTTTCCGTGACCTCCACTTCCAGATCCCGGGGGGAAAGACCGGTCTCGTCGAGGACCCGGCAAATCGTTTCAACGAGCCGGAAATGCTTGAGCTGCCGTCCGGAAAGGTTGACGGCAACGCGGGGCGCGGGGAGTCCCGCCTCCCGCCAGGCGCGGAGTTGGGTGCAGGCATTGCGCAGCACCCATTCGCCGATGGGCAGGATCAGCCCGGTTTCCTCGGCCAAGGGGAGGAAATCGGCGGGCCGCAGCAGGCCCAGTTCCGGATTCATCCAGCGCAGAAAGACCTCCATGCCGACGATTTTCCCGGAATGCAGTTCGGTCTGTTCCTGGTAACAGAGGTGAAACTCGTCCCGCTCCAAGGCCTGAACCAGTCCCTGTTCCAGGGTGATGCGCTGTAACACCTGCTGGTGCATTTCCGCCGAGAAGAAATGATAGGTGTTGCGGCCGCCCTCTTTGGCCCGGTACATGGCCATGTCGGCGCAACGCAGCAGGCTGTCTGCGTCCTTGCCGTCATCGGGGAAGAGAGAGATTCCGATGCTGGTCGAAGGAAAAATTTCCTGATCTTCGATGGTGACCGGTCGGGAGAGGGTCTGGAGGATCTTGCGGGCAATCTGCGTCAAGCCCTTGGTCGGAGGGGCCGGTTGCACCAGCACGACGAATTCGTCGCCGCCGAGACGGGCGACGGTGTCGCTTTTCCGCACGGTTTCCCGCAAGCGCTCGGCGACAACCTTGAGCAGTTTATCGCCGGCGGCATGCCCCAGGCTGTCGTTAACGAGCTTGAAACGGTCGAGATCGAGAAAGAGCACGGCGGTGCGCAGACTATCCCGCTTGGCGCCGATCAGTCCCTGGGTGAGGCGGTCGAGCAGGAGCATGCGATTGGGCAGGCCGGTCAGGGGGTCGTACTGGGCGAGACGCTGAATGGCTTGCTCGGCCAGTTTCAACTCGGTGATGTTTTCATGGGCAATCACGATGCGAACAGGCCCTTCTCCGGAAAAACGGCTGACCCGGCCGTTGAACCAGCCCTGGCGGTCGGGTGTGTGACAGGGGTATTCGAGGGAAAATTCGATGAGGGAACCGTTCATGACGGCGCGGATGCCTTGCGAGTAGGCCTCGGCCTCCTGGGCGCCTAGGCCGGTGGAGCGGTCACAGACTTGAAGGTAGTTGACCCCTTCGCACAGGCGCTCGGGCTGGGAGCTGTGGGCCGTGGCGAATTCGCGCCAGGCTTTATTGACGGCGATGATCGTCCCGTCTTCATCGAGAATGGCGATGTTCTGCGGCAGGGCATCGACAATATCCCGGGAGAAGCGCTCCGATTCCAGCAAAGCCCATTCCAGCTGCTTGCGCCGGGTGATGTCCTCCATCAGTACAAGGATTCCCGCCGCCTTGCCGTCGGCGTATGGCAGCGGCGTCGCCGCCCAGCTGACATCGATCTGCCCGCCGGATTTGGTGGGATAGCGTTTTTCCTGGTTGGTCAGGGTTTCGCCGGCCAGGACCCGGGGGAAATCCTGTTCATAATGCTGGTGAATACTGCCGTGCAGTTCCGTGCCGGTCCGCCCGAGGACTTCCCCGCCGCGCCAGCCGAGCATCTGCTCCGCCGCGCGGTTCCAGAGAAGGATGCGGCCGTCGCTATCGAAGCCGATCACCGCCAGGGGCCAGGCCTCCAACAGCTCAATCAGGGCCGTGTGCAGTCGCTCGTGAGGGAAATCCGCCATTTTTTCCATTTGCCGACCCTGGAGCCTCGATCCGTTGAACTTCGTCGAACCGTCCCCGTCAAGATGGAAGAAAGATGATAGTTGAAATCAAGTATAGCATCCTTCGGGAACGACGCATTCGGATGGCAATCTATTCATGAAGGTCGGGGCCGGAGGAGCCTTACGGCTCCCCGGCGTGGCACAGATGGGGGTTACTGAAGCGAGTCGGGAGAAAGGAGCCGCAGCAGGTCACGGGCCGCGTTTTCCGGCGCGGGGGCGGCGAGGACGGCGCCGATGCAGGCGGCACGGGAACAGTCGGCGGCAAGGAGTTCGGAAATGCGCGCGGCGTTGACGCCGCCGAGGGCGAAGACGGGCAGGGGCGCGTCGGCGCAGGCCTTGCGCAAGGCATCGAGACCGACCGGCGCGCCGTAGGGGGCTTTGGAGGGGGTGAAATATACCGGGCCGAAGGTGACAAAGTCGGCACCGTCGCGAGCGGCGCGGGAGATTTCCTCCTGGTGATGGGTGGAGAGGCCGATCAGCATTTGCGGGCCGAGGATGGCGCGGGCTTCGGCGACGGGCAGGGAAGCTCCGCCGAGATGGACGCCGTCGGCCGCCACCGCCAGGGCCACGTCGATGCGGTCGTTGATCAGCAGCCGCGCGCCGAATTCGCGGGTCAGGCTCCGCAGTTCGCGGGCCAGGGGGAGCAACTCCCGGGCGGTGAGATCCTTCTCCCGCAACTGCACGGCGCGCACCCCGCCGCGCAGGGCGGCGCGCACCGCGGAAAGAAGATCGCCGCCGGGAATCTGGCGGCGATCGGTGATCAGATAAAGGTTGAAATCGACGGGATTGGCCATGATTGGTTGTTTTCTGCGGGAGGGGGCCGGCCACAGGGGGCCGCCCCTACACCGCCTTGCTGTGGTCGAGGAAGGCGCCGTCCCAGTCTTTCCACACCGCTTCGTAACCGCTGGCGCGGATCAGGCGGCAGACTTCCTCGGGGCTGCGGTCGTCGTCGATGGCGAACTGCTGGGTGCTCAGATCCTTATCCGCATAGCCGCCGGGGGCGGTGCAGGAACCGGCGCTCATCTGGGTGATCCCCAAAGGGAGCAGGTTATTCCGCAGTGCCGCGCTCTCGCGGGTCGAAAGGACCAGTCCGGCGTCGGGCAAGAGCAGGCGCAGGGTGCAAAGCAGCTGGACGAAGTGGCGATCCGAGACCGGGTGAAGGGGCTGAAAACCGCCGTCCGCCGGGCGGATGCGAGGAAAGGAGACGCTCACTTGGGTGCGCCAGTAGTGGCGGGAGAGGTGCAGGGCGTGCAGGCCGAGGAAGAAGGCTTCACTGCGGAACTCACCGAGACCGAGGAGAAAGCCGAGCCCGATGCGGCGCAGACCGGCGGCCCCCCCGCGCTCGGGGGTGAGCAGACGGAAATCGTAGTCGCGCTTCTTGCCGAAGGGGTGCATTTCCTGGTACAGGGCGCGGTCGTAGGTTTCCTGGTAGACGGTCAGACCGTCGACCCCCGCTTCGACCATCTGCCGGTAGCCCTCGGTTTCCATCGGGTAGACCTCGATGGAAATCGAACTGAACAACGGCTGAATACGGCGTACGCAGGCGGCCAGGTAGTCGTTATCCACCGCCTTCGGCGATTCGCCGGTGACCAGCAGGATGTGGCGGAAACCGAGATCGTACAGCACCTTGGCCTCGGTCCAGACTTCGTCGAGGGTCAGGGTGCGGCGCGGCACCTGGTTGCTGGCGGAAAACCCGCAATAGCGGCAGCCGTTGGTGCAGAGGTTGGAGATGTACAGCGGGGCGTACATCAGGATGTTCTTCCCGAAACGCTGCAAGGTCAGCCGGTTGGCGCGGGCCGCCATCTCTTCGAGATAACCGGCGGCGGCCGGCGACAGCAGCGCCTGCAAATCGTCGGGCCGAAGCCGCTCCGCCGCCAGCGCCCGCTCCACGTCGCTAGAGGTCTTGGCCTCGATGCTTTCGCGCACCTGCTGGGGATCGTACTGGTTGATAATGTCGAGAAATGTCATAGTGAATGCCTTGTCTTGCGTAGGGGTGAGGCGTTGCCTCGCCCAGGGCGACCCGATGGGTCGCCCCTACGGAAGTCGATGGATGTGACCGGTTTCAATCCCGCAAAAACCCGGTCAGCGGGCTCGAGGCCTCGGCTTTCTGGCGCTGTTCGCCGAGCCCGGCGAGGAAGGCTTCGCGTCCGGCCTCCACGCCTTTCTTGAAGGCGGCGGCCATCTTCCCGGGATTAGGCGTTACCGCCAGGGCGGTGTTGACCAGGACCGCGTCGGCCCCCATCTCCATGGCCAGGGCGGCGTGGGAGGGGGCGCCGAGACCGGCGTCGACCACCACCGGGACGATCGCCTGCTCGATGATGATGGCGATGTTGTCGGCGGTGCGCACCCCCTTGTTGGTGCCGATGGGCGCGCCCAGGGGCATGACCGTGGCGGTGCCGACTTCCTGCAGGCGCTTGGCCAAAACCGGGTCGGCGTTGATGTAGGGGAGGACGGTGAAGCCCTCCTTGACCAGGATTTCCGCCGCCTTCAGGGTTTCGATAGGGTCAGGGAGCAGATAGTAGGGGTCGGGGGTGACCTCCAGCTTGACCCAGGGTTCGCAGCCGGCGGCCCGGGCCAGACGTGCCAGGCGTACCGCCTCCTCGGCATCCCGGGCGCCGCTGGTGTTGGGCAGCAGCAGGTATTTTTTCGGGTCGATATGCTTGAGCATGGCATCCCCGGGATTGTCGATGTCGACCCGGCGCAGGGCGACGGTGACGATCTCGCAGCCCGACTGCTCCATGGCTAGGGCCATCAGTTCGTTGGAGGCGAATTTCCCGGTGCCGACCAAAAGGCGCGATTTGAATTTGCGCCCGGCGATAATCAGTTCATCCATTGTCTATATCCTCACGTAGGGGCGAACCTTGTGTTCGCCCTGATCTGTTTTGATCGAGTTGCCGCTACTTACCCGCCGCCGACGAACTGGACGATTTCCAGCACGTCGCCGTCGCGCAAAGGGATGGCGGCGAAATCCCCTTTCAAGAGTACGATCCGGTTATGTTCGACGGCGACCCGGTCGGCGTCGAGTTGCAGGGTGGCGATGAGGTCGGCGACGGTCAGAGGAGCGTCGCACTGTCTGGCTTTGCCGTTGAGGGTGATGATCATGATAGTTTTCCCTTGTTTCAGGCCGGTTCTTCGCCGAGCAACAGACGTAATACGGCGTTGGCCTGGTGATGGGCGGCGATGCCGACCCGCGGTGCCATCAGCCCTTCGCCGGGGCGGGCGGCGGTTTCACCGTCGCCGATCAGATAGAGGTTGGTGGCGGCGCGGCGGGTAACAACGGTGTTGGACGGGCCGAAACCGGCCATGCCCGAGCCCATCACCAGCGGCTTGCCGGGCACCTTGTTCAGAAAAACCTGGGCGAGCATCGCTTTCTGGTCGGCGGCGTCGAAGGCCTCGACCATGACCTCCACTGCGGCGAAGCGTGCGGGAATGTTCTCCGGTGTCAGTCGTTCGTTGTGGGCCGTGACCCGGACGTAGGGGTTGATGCGGGCCAGGTTGTCGCGCAAAGCCAGGACCTTGGGGAGGCCGATCTGATCGACGAAATACTGCTGGCGGTTAAGGTTGGAGGGCTCGACCAGGTCGAAGTCGGCGAGGATCAGATTTCCTACCCCGGTGCGGGCCAGGGCCACGGCGATGGCCGAGCCGAGGCCGCCGCAACCGGCGATGCCGACCGTCGCGCTCTTGATCCGGGCATGGACGCCGGGGGTGTGGCGGGCGGCGAGCAATGCTTCCAGATCCTCGGCGGCGGGGATTTCCCCTCGGCGGATGAAGACCACGCGGTCGCCGGGGGCCAGGGGAACGTCCTCCCTTTCCGGATGGCCGTTGCGGATGCAGAGGTCGGCCTCGGGCTTGACGGCATCCCGCAGTTGCGCCAGTGTGGTCCCGGCGGCGATCTCGGTGGGGCGTTCGTTGATTTCGATCTGCATAACGTAAAAAAGCCGCTCGATGAAAGCGGCCTTGGCCGGGAGATTTCTCTCTCGGTGGGCGCCGCTTCCCTACGCCGGTATGATCCGGATCAGGTTCAAAGGGTCATCCTGTTGCCAGGACTCTCAGTGGTTCACTCCCCTAGGGCGT
>DIVU01000397.1:8735-20193 GCA_002423365.1 Desulfuromonadaceae bacterium UBA6124
AACGGACTCCGGAAGGTCAGCTAAGGAGCATTGTCGATGAGCATTTCCGATCGTTATAGAGAATTGGTGGTCGATGTCCAGGCCGCGTTGGCGGAGATGACCGGCGCGTCCGGCGGAGAGGAAGGGCGGGAGCTGCGGGAGGTACGCAAGGCGACGGAAGGGATTTCGGAACTCTACGAAACGGTGGGGGAAATCCCCCGTATCCGTCTGGAGGCGGATCTGACCCCGGTGCTGCTGAAAGCCCACAATCAGCTCGATCGCGCCCGCCTCCTGCTGGAAGAACAGGGCGCCGCCGACCGCGCCGCCGGCATCTGGGATCTGGAACAGAAAATTTACCGGTTGCTCAACGACCTGTAGGGGCAGACCTCTGTGCCTGCCCCTACATCCCCTGAATAGCCCGGTTCCAGCGCGCCAGTAGTTCGGCGCGCATCGATTCCGGCATGGTTGGCAGGAAGTGTCCTTCTTCCTGCCAGCTTTGTTTCAGGGCTTCGGGCCCGGGCCAGAAGCCGACCGCCAGCCCGGCGAGGAGGGCCGCGCCGAGGGCGGTGGTGTCGAGCAGGGTCGGGCGGATGACCGGCGTTTCGAGCAGGTCGGCCTGCAACTGCATGAGCAGATTGTTGCCGGCGGCGCCACCGTCGACCTTGAGGTGGCGCAGAGGGTGGCCGAGATCCTCGCTCATGGCCCGAACCAGGTCGTGGATCTGCAGGGCGATCCCTTCGAGGGTGGCGCGGGCCAGATGGGCCGCCGTCGTCCCCCGGGTGATGCCGTGGATGACGCCGCGCGCCTCGCTCTTCCAGTGCGGGGCGCCGAGCCCGGTGAGGGCGGGGACGAAGACCAGCCCACCGCTGTCCGGCACCGTGGCAGCCAAAGGTTCGATCTCCGCCGCGTTCTGGATCAGGCCCAGGCCGTCCCGCAGCCATTGCACCGCCGCCCCGGCGATAAAAGCGCTTCCTTCCAGGGCGTAACGGACCTCATCCCCGATCTGCCAGGCGACGGTGGTAAGCAGGCCATTGCGGCTGGCGACCGGCCGATTGCCGGTATTTTCCAGCAGAAAGGCGCCGGTGCCGTAGGTACATTTTGCCTCCCCCGTCTCAAAGCAGAGTTGGCCGAAAAGGGCCGCCTGCTGGTCGCCGGCGATACCGGCGATGGGGATGCCGTCGGGGAGGATGTCGAGCCCCCGGGTATGACCGTGGAGAGCGGCGGAGGGACGAATTTCCGGGAGCAGTTGCGAAGGGATATCGAGCAGCCCCAGCAGTTCTTCGTCCCAGGCCAGGGTGTGCAAATTCATCAGCAACGTGCGCGAGGCATTAGAGACGTCGGTGCGGTGGCAGGCGCCGCCGGTCAGTCGCCAGACGAGAAAGGCGTCGACGGTGCCGAAGGCGAGCTGTCCGCTATCGGCCTGCCGCCGCAGTTCGGGAAAACGGCGCAGCATCCAGGCGAGCTTGGTGCCGGAAAAGTAGGGGTCGAGAACCAGCCCGGTCTTTTCGCGAAAGAGCGGCTCAAGCCCGCGTTCCTTCAGTTCCCGGCAGATTTCGGCGCTGCGCCGGCATTGCCAGACGATGGCGTTATGCGCCGGTCGGCCGCTGTCCCGCTCCCAGAGCAGGGTGGTTTCCCGCTGGTTGGTGATGCCGATGGCGGCGATCTCGGTGCCGTTGATTCCGCTTTGCCCCAGCACCCGGCGAATCGCCTGGATGACGGAAAACCAGATTTCCTCGGGATCGTGCTCGACCCAGCCCGGTTGTGGGTAGTGCTGGGGAAAGTCGACGGTCGTCTTGCCGCGAACCTGAAGGTCGCGGTCGATGAGCAGGGCGGTGGTGCCCGTCGTTCCCTGGTCGATGGCGAGGATGTATTGGCTCATCGGTCCCTCCCGGCGCTGGGGGTGAAAGGTGCGAAGAGCATATAATGGCGGGATTCAAGCGTCAAGGTGGCATGGTTGTTGCTCAAAATGTTGGCTCTGGGCGACAAGGACCGCAGGGTAACCAAGACAGGAGATTTGTTCGATGCATCGCAAACTGGCCAATATATTTTATGAAGTACGCGATCCGGTGCTCGGCTGGGACGACATCGGCGGCTATGCCGACGTCAAGGAGACCCTCAAGGAGATGGTCTGCCTGCCGCTGAAAAAGCCGGAAATGCTCAAACTGCACAACCTCGGCATTCCCGCCGGGGTGATGATGTGGGGGCCTTTGGGCACCGGCATCACCATGCTCGCCGAAGCCTGTGCCAAGGAGGCGGGGGTTTCCTTCGTCTACATCTCCGGTCAGGAGATGCTCGGCAAGGGGCCGGAGCTGGTCGAGGCCTTCGATTGCGCCGTACACGAGGCCCCCTGTGTCCTCTTCGTTTCCGACTGCGAGTGGCTCTGCCCCCGAGCCGGCTGCGATTACGAGTGGAGCCCCGGCAACCTGCGGGCGATTCCGCCGACCTTTGCCGACAAGGAACTGAACCGCCTTTTCATCGAGCAGATCGACCGCATCAATCAGGTGCCGAACGTCATGCTCCTCGGCTCCTGCTACCGCATCGATACCGTCGATCAGGCGCTGATCAAAGAGAAAAAACGCTTCAACCGCAAGGTTTTCGTTCATCCCCCCACCGCCGTCGACCGCCTCGGCATGCTCAATATCTACATGGATAAAATGCCCAACCTCGCTCCCGATATCGACCGGCGCCTGTTGGCGGAGCAGGCCGAGGGCTACGTCGGCTGGGATATCGAAAGCCTCTGTAAGCGGGCCACGGTCAACGCCATCAAGGAGGATTCCGTGACCGTCACCCTGGCCCACTTCACCCGGGCTCTCAAGGAGGTTCGTCAGTTCCTGACCCCGGATATGACGGCCAAATATTACGAGATCCGCGAGCAGGATTGTCCGCATCATTATGAGTTTTGAGTGACGAGTGACGAGTGACGAGTGACGAGTGACGAGTTGAGGGGCGGGAAACGTGATGTCGATAGAGCGGGAATTTTTCGAGGCTATTTATGCGCGGCACGGGCATCGTTGCCCGATGAGCACCCTCGGCGGGCGGCTCGGGCGGGCGGCGGCGGCGCATGTCGATTCCCTGCGGCGGCGGGCTGTCTACCATATCGACACCTGCGCCCTTGACGGCATTCGCGTCGCCACCGGCTGCCATGAAATACGGGTACTCGACGAGGGGCGGCACGTTCTCGATCTGGTCGATGACCGCAACGGCCGAGGTGTTCGCGTCGCCTTGCGCCCGGAAGCCTTGGCGATTGCCGGGGAATACCGCCGTCTCGACGACCTCCTCGACCGCGACCGCGCCACCCTCGATGCCGCCACCCTGGCGGCGCGACAGGCGGAACTGGCGCGGGTGCTCGATCGTGTACTGGAACAGCTCTGGACGCTCCCCGATGAGGTGCTGCTGGAAATTGCCCCGACCGAGCTCGATTCCGTCACCCTGCTGGAGCGCTGAGCCCCATGCCCGATTCCATTCTGTTACAGATCCTCACCGTCATCTGGGAAGAAATCACCCGCATGTGGTGGTTTTTTCTCCTCTCCATCGTTCTGGTCGGGCTGATCAAGGGCTATCGTCTCGATCTGCGCATCCGCGATTCCATCAGCCGTGCCGGAGCTTACGGCATCGTCCTGGCGGTGGCGGTCGGCATGGTTTCTCCCCTGTGCGCCTGCGGCATTTTGCCCATCGTCATCTCCCTGGCGCTGATGGGCACCCCCATCGCCCCGCTCATGGCTTTGCTGACGACCTCGCCGGTGATGGGGCCGGACGCCCTGCTGCTGACTTACCGTGGTCTGGGGATGGAGTTCGCCGTGCTCAAGGTGGTCGGCGCCGCCGTCCTCGGCCTGGCCGCCGGCTTCGTCACCCAAGCCTTAGTGAAACAGGGGGGGCTCGCCGGGAATCTGGTGCGCCTCAAGCCTCTCTACCGTGAGGACGGCAGTCTCGCCCCGGCCGCCGAGATCGGCGCTGCCGCCGGCATCGAGGTCAAGACCATGCGCATCGTTCCCCGGGCAAGCAAGCTGCGTTTCATCCTCGACCGCACCCTCGACGCCGGCCTCTTCGTCGGTAAGTTTCTGCTCTTGGCCATCGTCCTTGAAGCCCTCATCGTCACCTTGGTGCCGATGTCCTGGATTACCCTGCTGGCCGGGCAGAAGAGCGTCTTTTCAGTGCTGGTCGCCGCCGTCGTCGGCCTGCCGCTGCCGACCAACCAGATTCCCATCATCCCCATCCTCCACGGCCTGCTGGAGCGGGGAATGGATCGCGGCGCCGCTTTCACCCTGCTCATGGCCGGGCCGGTCTCCAGCATCCCGGCGATCATCGCCCTCTTTGGCCTCTTTCGCAAACGGGTGGTGCTGACCTTTCTGGGTGTCAGCCTTTCTGTTTCGGTGCTGCTCGGCTGGTTCTATCAGATCTTTTCATGATGGACTTCCGCCCGGCCTGAACCGCGAGCCGACGGTTTTCCGCCAGGTTTTACGAGGTTTCCGTGCGATTGCTCCTGCTCCTGACTCTGCTCCTCGGCGCCTGCGCTGCCCCGTCCCGACTTCCCCAGCCGCCTCCGCCGCAGGTTCTCTCCAATCTGGAAATCCATCAGGATGCCGAATGGCGCGGTTCTATCGTCATCGACGGCTCCGTCAAGGTTTTCAAAGGGGCAACGCTGCGCATCCAGCCGGGAACGGACATCGCCTTTGTCCGCCGGGACGACGATCGCGACGGACTCGGCGACGGCGTGCTGATCGTCGAGGGGCGCCTGCTGGCTGAGGGGACGAGCGCCGCGCCGATCCGTTTCCGCAGCGCCGAGGCCGCGCCCCAGCCCGGCGACTGGCTGGAAATCCGTGTCGATTTTTCCCGGGAGACGGTGCTGCGCCATTGCGAAATCTCCCATTCCGCCTACACCCTGCACGCCCACTTCACCAAGGGCCGGGTCGAAGACTGCGTCATCCGCCACAACATCGACGGCAGCCGCCTCGGCCAGGCCCGTTTCGTCTTTGCCCACAACCTCATCGAGCACAACGAGGGGAAGGGGATCAACTTCCGCAACTCGACGGTGGAAATCACCCGCAACATCATCCGCCACAACGGCTCGGGGATCTTCCTCTTCGAGAACGACCGCGCGCTCGACATCCGGCACAACAACTTCTACGGCAATCTCGAAAACTTCCGCCTCGGCGATTTTTACACCGGCGATGTGCATCTGCCCGACAACTGGTGGGGAACCGCCGATCCGGAAGAGGCGGCGAAAACCATCTATGATCGCAAGCAGGATCCGGCCATCGGCACGGTGACGCTTGTCCCCGCGCCCGCCTGGATCGAAGGGACCGGTCCGCGCGACGCCCTTATTTTCAAGGAAACCTGGACTTTGGAAACGGGCGGTTTCGTCGATGCGCCGGTGGTCCAGGACGGGGATGAACTCTACGTCGGTGGCTGGGACGGCACCCTTTACGCCCTCGATAGCCGGGGCAACCTCCGCTGGCGGCGGGAACTGGGGGAGGTCATCGACGGCGGAGCAGCCCTCGATGGGGAAAACGTCTACGTCCAGACCTGGGGACGGCAGGTCGTCGCCCTCGACCGAGACCACGGCCGGGTGCGCTGGCGCTTCGACTATCCGCCGTCGACCGCCGATGATCACCGGCAGGGTGGATTGACGCGGGTCGGCGATCTGCTCCTCGTCCCGGCCTGGAACGGCGCCCTCTATGCCCTGGCGGCCAAAAGCGGGGAGTTGCGCTGGGTGCGGGAGATCGGCCGGCCGTTGCGCTGCGCTCCCGCTGTGGCCGGGGAGCGGCTTTATGTGGCGAGCGGCGACGGCACCCTGGCCGCCGTCGGTCTCGATGGTACGCTGCTCTGGCGGATTGAGCACAAAAGTCCGCTGCTGTCGACCCCGGAGATCATGGCGGGCGGCCCGCTGGTGGTCGAGCGGGATGGGCGGGTGAGCGCTTACGACGCTGACGGTCATTTGCGTTGGCGACGGGAACTGGGGGAGCCTTGCTACTACGCCGCGCCGCTGGTTGCCGACGGGGCAGTCTACCTGGCCAGCGCCGGCGGTTCCCTGTGGAAGCTCGATGCCGCCACGGGGGCGCTGATCTGGCGCCGCGCCGGCCTGGGGCCGGTCTACGCTACCCCGACCCTCCATGACGGGCGGTTGCTGGTCGGCGACAACGACGGCGTTTTGCACTTCATCGGCGCCGACAGCGGCGATGAGATGGCGACCTGGATGGTCGGCGGCGCCATTCAGTCCCCGCCGCTGGTGGTCGGCGACTTGGTCATCTTCGGCGCCCGCGACGGTCGGGTTCATGGGCTGCGGCTGGAGCGGCCGGAGGCTACGGTCGGCAGGTAGGGCGAAGGTCTGGGGATGCTGGTGCCCCCATGATGATGCGGTTCCTGCGTCACCGCATCCTACGGCGATTTTGGAAAGGATTCGTCATTATGCGTCATCTGCTGCTTTTGTTGCTTTTGTGCCTGTGCGCCTGTGAACAGCAACGGCAGGAATCCGTTGTTCCGGATACGGCTACCGCCGTCGTCGCCGCAAGCGCGCCGCGAAGCTTCACCGCGCTGCTGAAAGAACCCGCCGAACCCCGGCTGGTCGAGTCGCCGAGCGCGGCCCTGGCCGCTTGGCGGCCAGCGGGGGAGGAGCGCCCGGCGCTCTTGCTGCTGGCCAACGATCCGTTGTTGCGCCCCTTGCCGCCGTCGTTGGCCGATGAGATTCTGCGCCTGACGCGGGAAGGGAGCCCGGACGAACTCCGTCGACGGGGGACGGCGCGGGTTCCCAATCCCCTGCTGTTGCCGGAGATGACCGTGACCGCCGCCTTGCGGGCCGGTTTCTTCAGCCGCCTGATCTGGGTGTTGCCTCTGGCGGCGGAAGGGGAAATGAATCTCGAAACCCTGCGCGCCCAGTTGCGGGAGTACGGGGCGCTGACCGAGGAGGAAGCCGCCGCGCTGCGACTCGAAGCGGGGGGCGCAAGCGGCACGGCGCAGGGAATGCCCCTGCGGATTGTGCCGCTGACGGCATTGACAGCCCCCACCGAGCCGGTCGTGCTGCACATCGACCTCAGCTATTTCAGCCCGCTTTATAAAGGGGAGATCAAAACCCCCCTCTACCCCTTGCTCGGGCAGACCCTGCAGCAGTTGCGGGAGCTGGGGATGAGGGCCGGGGTCGTGACGATTTCCCGTTCCAATCTCGACGGCGGCCTGCCTCTGGAGACGCGGTTCATCGGCGGCGACCTGGCGGAACTGTTCCGCCGTCCGGAACTGCTCGATTCCCCCCTGCCCGAGCTTTGGGATCAGCGTTCCCGCTCCCTCTACCTGGCCAACTTCTTCCAGAAGGAGCGGATTCGCGAACTGTTGGAAGAGATGCGGCAAAAGGCTCCCGAGGACGCTTCCGTGGCTTACGCCTATTATCAGATTCTGCGCCAGTTCCGTGAGGGAAGCCCCGCCCTCGCCGAACTCGAACGGGCCGTCGCCCTCGATCCCGCCTACGCCCGGGAATATCTCGACCTCGTTCCCCTGGCCTTGGAGAAGGAACAGCCGGAGGAGGCCCTGCGTATGCTCGATCTGGCGGCCAAGGTTTTTCCCGACGATCCTTTCATCTCCCTGGATCGTGCCGGGCTGCTGCTGCGGTCGGGAAGTAATCGAGAGGGCCGGGAGATTCTCCAGCGACTGCAAAAACTTCCCTGGTCGCCGGTCTATTATCCCGACATGCCTCAGCGTCTGGAAGAGATGGCCAAAACCCCCGGGAATCCCGACGCCCCTGGGCAATGACCCAGAAGTTTGTTCGGTATTTTGGTCTGGTCAAACAAAAATTTGCGTGCTTAAATGAGGCGGTTTTTCTTTTTCGCTATGGAGTTATCCCATGGACCTGTCCTCTGGTCAGAAACGCCTGATTTATACGCTCTTTGCCCTCTCCGGCTGTGTTGCCCTGGTCTACGAGGTCCTCTGGACCAAGTACCTGATTCTGACCTTCGGCGCCACCATCGAAGTGGTCAGTTTGGTGACCGCCACCTTCATGGCGGGACTTGCCGGCGGCAGTCTGTTGCTGGGTCGTTACGCCGACCGTAACCGGCGGCTGCTGCTGGTCTATGCCCTGCTCGAAGGGGGCATCGCTCTCTTCGCCCTGACCTTTCCGCAAGCCCTCGATCTGGTCGAGGCGGTCTACATCCGCTCGCGCCAGGCCTTGCCCGATCATCCCGGATTAACTACCCTGCTGCATTTGACCCTGGCGGCGCTGCTGCTCTTGCCGCCGGCGGTCTGCATGGGCGGCACCCTGCCGATCATGTGCCGTTTTTTCGTCAAAAGACGCTTGAGCGGCGAAATCGGCAAGCTTTACGCCCTCAACACCCTGGGGGCGACCCTCGGCGCTTTCGGGGCGGGCTATCTGCTGATTCCGTATTTTGGTCTGTCTTTGACGGGGTATCTCGGGGTCGCGGTCAATGGGCTCATTGCTCTTCTCGCCTGGCAGCTGGCACGGAAAATCTGCCGGAGGGCGGAAGGGGTCGCTCTTCCCCCGGCTCCGGAGACGCCCCTGCAGCCGCTGACCGGTTTCGCCTTTCTGCTGGTCAGCGTCATGCTCATCGGCGCTTACGGCCTGGCTTACGAAATCCTCTGGACGCGGGTGCTGCTCCTTTTTCTCGGCAACACCAGCTACGCCTTCGCCACCATGCTCAGCGCCTATCTGGTAGGGATCGCCCTGGGCGGCGCCATCTACGCCCGGCGGATTCGCCGAACCACGAACATCCCCGCGCTCTTCGCACTCCTCACCGTCGGGATGGGCGCCTCGGTGGCTTTGACCGTCCCTTTCTATGACCGCCTCGCCCACGTTTTTCTTGCCGCGCACGATCTGGCGGGGGAGCACTGGTGGTTTCTGACCCTCGGCTACTTTCTCATCGTCTTTGCCGTCATGTGCGTACCGACCCTCCTTTCCGGCTCCCTGCTGCCGGCGGCGGTGGCCATGCTCGCCCCCGGCCCCGAGCAGACCGGGCGTGGCGTTGGCCTGATCGTGCTGCATAACACCCTGGGGGCGGTCCTGGGCAGCCTCCTCGCCGGTTTTGTCCTCATTCCCCAGCTCGGCATCCAGAACAGCTTCCGCCTGCTCGCCGCCCTCAATATCCTTTCCGGGCTGGCGCTCTTTGTCCGTTTCCGGGCCTGCCGCGCCGGGCGTCTCGCGGTACCGACCCTGGCCTTGGCGGGATTCTTCGCCGTGGCGTTGCCGGCCGCCTGGAATCCGGCCTGGATGAACAGCGGCATTTATTGCTACGCGGAAAAATACCTGGAGATGGGCGGGCTGGAGAAGGTGCTGAGCGAGGAGCGGATCATCGACGTCATCGAAGGGACCGACACGACCGTGGCGGTACATGAAAGCCTCGACGGGCAGATGCGTTTCTTTACCGTGAACGGCAAGACCGACGGCGGCACCGGGCGCGATATGGGCACGCAGATCCTGGTCAGCCACCTGCCCATGCTCCTTCATCCTGAGCCCCGCCGGGCGCTGGTCATCGGCCTGGGGACGGGGATCTCCCTGCGTGGCCTTTCCGCCCATCCGACGGAGGCCATCGACTGCGTCGAGATTTCGCCGGAGGTGGTCAGGGCTTCGGACTATTTCGCCGAGGCCAACGGCCGGGTGCTGAGCGATCCCAAGGTGCGACTGCTGGTCGAGGACGGGCGCAATCTGCTCCTCACCGAACGGCAAAGTTACGATGTTATCGTCTCCGAGCCCTCCAATCCCTGGCAGGCGGGAAACGCCAACCTCTTCACCCTCGATTTTTACCGGTTGGCGGCACGGCGGCTGGCGGCGGACGGCATTTTCTGCCAGTGGCTTGGCCTCTACGACATCACCACGGAAAATCTGCGCATCGCCAGCCGAACCTTTCTCCAGGTCTTTCCCCACGCCCTCGTTTACACCTCGGGCTCGGACCTGATTCTGGTCGGCTCGCGGCAGCCGCTGGTCATGGACTATCAGCGCCTGGCGCAACGCCTGGCGGTTCCGGCTATCGGCGCGGCCATGACGCTGGCCCAGGTGGAGAGCCCAGGAGAGCTGGTGGCCGGACACTTCCTCTTTACCGAGGAGGCGTTGCGTATCTTCAGCTCGGGGACGGTACTCAACACCGACGACCGATCGATTCTCGAATATTCCGCCCGGCACAATATCGGGAAAAATACCCTGGGCCGGTTCCAGCGGGAAAACATGCAGGCCTTGAAATCGGCCGCCGAAAAGATTTTCCTCCCCCTCGACAATCTCGGGACGAACCGCACCGCCGTCGCCCTGGCCCTGCGCGACCTCGCCGGCGGCTACGCCAAGGTCGGCCGCAAGCAGGAGGCGGAACATTTCATGAAAATGGCTGAGGAACTGTAGGGAAAGGGGGGCAGGGGGGAGATTGGACAGTGGTAGCAAAGGCGGTTCGCTTCAGGAACCGCCTTTGCTTTTACTGAGCTGTTTCTGGCGGGTGAGGACGCGGCGCATTTGCTCTTTCAGTTCGGGGTCGTCGAGAGAGCCGAGGGTGGCTTCGATCTCGGCCCGATCGTTGTCATCGAGCTCGACCTTGAGCCAGGCGGGCGCCGTCGCGGGGGGAGGCGGGGGGACGACCGGCGCGTTCTTCCCCTGGCGCAGGAAGAGGTCGCGCAACACCGCGCCCCCCAGGCGGTCGTTGAGGCGGCCGAGGAGCATCGGCTTCATCAGCTGCAACTGCTGCATCCACACCGGCTGGTCGACGCGGACTTCCAGCACCCCGTCGCGGATGCGCACCGGTCGGGCGCGGGCGGCGATTTGCGGGCCGACGGTTTCGTCCCAGATCAGCCAGGTGCGGTATTCGCGGATCTTGTCCTCGAATCCCCGGGCGTGAAGGACATCCTCGACCAGGGCGCCGATGCGGGCGGCCCGGCGCATGCGCGGGCGGCTTTCCCGGCTCATGGCCGGCGCCTGCGCTTGATGCCCCCGCCCAGCATCTGTCCGGCCAGGGCACAGGCCAGGGTGAAGGGGACGGCCTCCCAGCCGAAGTCATAGCTGATACGCATGGCCAGAATGAAAGGGATGGAGATGTGGATGTAGACGAACCAGCGCAGGGAGTACTTACGGCTCGATTCGCGCAAATAGCCGAGGGGCAGGTTGGCGAAGAAGGCGAAGCAGAGCAGGTTGGTCAGATGCATGGCCTGGGTGGAAATCAAGCGTAATCCTCTCAAACCATCAGGATGACGGGCGGCGGGCGCGGCCGTAGGTGGCGGTGAGTCGGGCGAGCCGTTCGGCGATTTCCGGCTTGAGCTCCTCGGGCCGGTAGCGCCAACTCCAGTTGCCGCCGGCCTGACCCGGGGTGTTCATGCGGGCGTCGGCGCCGAGTTTGAGCAGATCCTGCATGGGGATGATGCAGAGCCGGGCGCCGCTGGCCTGGGCCAGGCGGATCAGATCCCAGGGCATGTCCCGGCCGCTGTGCCCGAGGTAGTCACGCACTCGATTCCGCTCGGATTTGAAAAGGGAGTTCCACCAGCCGAGGGTGGTGTTGTTGTCGTGGGTGCC
>DIVU01000382.1 GCA_002423365.1 Desulfuromonadaceae bacterium UBA6124
CCCACCGTGACGGGCTGGTGCCGAGCGGCGGGGCGGCGGCGCTGGTCCTCGAACGCTACGATCTGGCCAGGGCCCGGGGGGCGGAAATCCTCGGCGAGGTGGCGGGTTACGGTTTTTCCTCGGATGGCGAGCACATCTCGGTGCCGAGCCGGGACGGCTTGCAACGGGCCATGCGCATGGCCCTGGATAATGCCGCCATGACTCCGGCCGAGGTCGATTACCTCTGCGCCCACGCCACCTCGACCCCGGCCGGCGACGCGGCGGAGGCGGAAAATATCCTGGCGGTTTTCGGCGACAAAACCCCTTTAGTCTCTTCCCTCAAGTCGATGACCGGCCACGAGCTGTGGATGTCCGGCGCCGCCCAGGTGGTCTATACGACGATCATGGCCCGTCAGGGCTTCATCGCCCGCAACATCAACTTCAGCGAGCCGGACGAGTGGTCGGCGCGGCTCAGGATCGTCACCGAAACCATCGACCGGTCGCCGCGCACGGCCCTTTGCAATTCCGCCGGTTTCGGCGGCACCAACGCCTCCCTGGCCTTGCGTTTTTCCCGGTGAGTTACGACTGGTTGGTCATCGGCGGCGGGGCTTCCGGCCTGACCGCCGCGACCCTGCTGGCCCAGGAAGGCCATCGGGTCGCCCTGGTCGAGAAGAATCCCTGCCTCGCCCCCCTGCTGCGCGGCTTCCGTCGGGGGGATTTCCATTTCGATACCGGCTTTCACTACACAGGTGGGCTGGGGCGGGGGGAGATTCTCGACCTCTTCTTCCGTTGCCTGGGGTTGTCCGAACGTCTGCGGACAACCCCCTTCGATTTGACGGGCTTCGATCGGGTGCGCGAGCCCGGGCAGGCCGAGTTTGCCTTTCCGGTCGGGGAAGAGCGCCTGGAGGAGCGGCTATGCCGGGAGTTTCCCGGCCAGGAAAGAGCCATTTCGGGCTACCTTGCCGAAGTCCGGCGCGCCTGCGCCGTCCATCCCTATCTCGATCTGGAGGCGCCGCTGGCGGGGAGCGGCACGTTCTTCGGCCTCGAAGGAACCAGCCTGCAGGAGATGCTGTCTCGCTGGACGGACCATCCCCGCCTCCAGCGCCTCTTCTCCGTACATACCCTGCTCTACGGCGTTCCCCCCGAAGAGGCCCCCTTCAGCCTGCACGCGTCGGTGGTCGGTCCCTACTACCAGTCGGTGCATGGCCTGGTCGGTGGCGGCTTGGCCCTGGCCGAGGCCTTCGCGGCGCGACTGACGGAGTTGGGGATCGATATTTTCCTCGGCCGGGGGGCCCAAGAGCTGCTTTTCACTCCGGCCGGGACGCTGCGCGGAGCGCGGCTGGAGGACGGAACGATAGTGGAAACCCGGGGCTGCGTGGCAACCCTGCACCCGGCCCTGTTGCCGGGCATGGTCCCCGAGGGGGTGTTCCGGCCGGTTTACCGCCGCCGCCTGCTCGCCTTGGAGGATTCCCTGCCGGCGTTTACCCTTTACGGCGTCTGCCGCAAAGCGAACAGCCTCCTGCATGGGCGTAATATTTTCCTGCTGGGGAACCTGGAAAATGGCCTGGATGACACCATCTATCTGACGGCGGCGGATAACGGACCGGCGAGCGGTTCCGGGCTGGTCGCCATCGCTCCGCTGCCGCCAGGGGCCACCGACCGCTGGAAGGATTCCGTCACCGGTCGCCGGCCGCCGGAGTACGAAGCCTACAAGGCTGAGCAAGCCGCGCATCTGGTCCGACGGATCGAGGAAGGCTGCCCGGAACTGGGCGGGATCAAGGTGACGGCGACGGCGACGGCGCTGACCATGCGCGACTATCTACATACACCCAGGGGCGGGCTTTATGGGGTCAGACATCGTCTCGGCCAGTACAATCCCCAGCGGCGGACACGGGTCGCCAATCTGCTGCTGGCCGGGCAGGGAGTGGCAGCCCCCGGGGTGCTGGGCGCGGTGCTGTCGGGTTTTCTGGCCTGCGGCGACGTCATCGGCCATGAACAATTGCGGGAAAGGGTGAAAGCATGTCGCTGAAGCGCGTGGTGGTAACAGGCCTGGGAGCGGTCTCCCCCTATGGCGCGGGGATGGAACTCTTCATCGACAGCTTGCGCGCCGGGCGCGGCGCAGTGCGGACGGTGCCGGAACTGGCCGCCATCCAGGGGCTGCGGGCACGGGTCGCGGCTCTCGTTCCGGAACTCGACGCCAAGATTATTCCCCGCAAGTTCCGCCGCTCCATGACTTCGATGTCGGTCTTCGCTTACCTCGCCTGCCGGGAAGCTCTGGAGCAGGCCGGTTTGGGTGAAACGGAGTGTCAAGGCGGACGACTCGGGGTGGTGGTCGGTTCGACGGTCGGCAGCATTGCCACCACGGAGGCCTTTTTTGCCGACTTTTTCACCGACCGCAGCCTGGAACGGATGAAGTCGACCCTCTTCTTCCAGATCATGAACCACTCCTGCGCCGCCAACGTCGCCCAGGCCCTCGGCATCGCCGGCCGCCTCCTGGCGCCGGCGGCGGCCTGTTCCACCGGCTGCCAGGCGATCGGCTACGGCGCCGAAATGATCGCCCTGGGCAAGCAGGACTGGCTTCTGTGCGGCGGCGCCGACGAATTTCATCCCCTGACGGCGGCGACCTTCGATGTGATGAACGCCGGCTCCGCGCGCTACAACGACGATCCCGAACAGACCCCGCGCCCCTTCGACCGGGACCGGGACGGCGTCGTCTGCGCCGAGGGCTGCGGCATCCTCCTTCTCGAATCCCTCGACTCGGCCCGGGCGCGCGGCGCCGAAATCCTCGCCGAGGTGACCGGCTTCGCCACCCTGGCGGCGCCGAGCAACATCGCCCAACCCGACGCCGAGGCCATTGCCCAGTGCATGGCGGCGGCCCTGGCGGATGCCGGGGTGACCGCCGCCGACATCGACTACGTCAACGCCCACGCCACCGGCACCGGCCAGGGGGACCACGCCGAGGCCGAAGGGATCTACCGCCTCTTCGGCGACCGCGTTCCGGTCAGCAGCCTGAAAGGGCACATCGGTCACGCCATGGCGGCCAGCGGCTCCCTGGAACTGGCGGCCTGCGTCGCCATGCTTGGCGACGGCCACCTCATCCCGACCCGCAATCTCGACCAGGTCGATCCCGAATGCGCGCCGATCCGCCATGTACGTGGTCTCGAAGCGGCGCCGGTAGACACCATCCTGAAAAACAACTTCGCCCTCGGGGGCGTCAATTCATCCATCGTCTTAAGGAGATATCGGCATGACTGATCAGGAAATCATCGAGCGGATCAACACCTCGCTGGCCGAGGAGTTCGAGCTCGATCTCGCGGATATGGTTCCGGAAGCGACCATCTATGAGGATCTCGGCCTCGACAGCCTCGATACCGTCGATATGGTGATCGTGCTGGAAGCGGCTTTCAAGTTCAAGATCCGCGAGGAGACGGCCATTCGCGAAATCCGCACCCTGGGGGATATCCACAACTTCGTCATCGACAAGTACCGCCGGCAGGATGGGGCGGCTTGAGCCGATGGAGGTAACGGAGGTGGCGACTCTCGGGCCTTGCGCCCAGCGCGGCGGCGTATCGGCCTGGCTGGCGGCGCTGCTCATGAATCTGACGGTCTACCCGCTGCTGGTCCTCTGGACCCTGCTCGGGCTGGCCACTTTGCCCCTGACTCTGCCTTTGACCCGGCTTGTCACCGGCTGGTCGACCCAGCGGGGCATGCGCTATATCGTCTGGGTTTACGGCCAGGGCTGGCTGCTGATCATGCGCCCCTTCACCCGTTTCGAAAGCGCCGGGCTCGACGGGGAGAAACTCCGGGCGCCGGCGATTCTGGTGGTCAACCACCTCTCCTTCTTCGACACCTACTGCATGGCGCTGCTCCCCTGCTTCGACGTCAATTTCGCGGTGCGCTCCTGGCCCTTCCGGATGATCTTCTACGGCTTCATCATGCGCCGCGCCGGCTATCTCGACGTGGAAAGCATGAACTGGCGCGAGGCCCTGGCCGCCGGGCAGCGGGTGCTGGCGCAGCCGGCCTTGCAGCTCTTCTTTCCCGAAGGGCACCGCAGCCGCGACGGGCGCTTGCAGCGCTTCTACTCCGGCGCCTTTCGCCTGGCCACGGAAACCGGCACAAAGCTCATTCCCCTGTGCCTGACCGGCACCGACACCCTGCTGCCGCCGGGGCGCTTCTGGCTGCGTCCGGCACGGGTGCGGCTGCACGCCCTCGACCCCGTCGACCCGGCGGATTTCCCTGGCGAGAACGGCCATGTGGCGATGCGCAAGGCGGTCAAGGAGCGGATGCGCCGGCACCTGGAAGGGATGGAGGAGCGGCGATGCTGAACGGAAACGCCTTCGTCGGCGACGCCGGAATCGAATTTCGCGCCCAGGAGGAGATTCGCGGGATTCAGGAAAAACTGCTGCGTCGCCATCTGGCCTATCTCGCCGAACATTCCCCTTTTTACCGGCGCCGTTTCGCCGAAGCGGGGGCCGACCCCGCCGCCGTCGCCGGTTTGGACGATCTGCACCGCCTCCCTTTCACCGACAAGACCGACCTCGCCGACCACAACGAGGCATTCCTCTGCGTGCCGCCGGAGGCGATCATCGATCTCTGCCTGACTTCGGGAACGACCGGCCGACCGGTCGCCATGCACCAGACCCGCGCCGACCTGGCCCGACTGAGCTACAACGAGGAAATCTCCTTTCGCCCGACGGGAATTACCGCCGCCGATCGGGTGCTGATCGCCGCCGCCATCGACCGCTGCTTCATGGCCGGACTCGCCTACTTTTTCGGGCTGGCGCAGATCGGCGCCACCGTCATCCGCGGGGGCTCGAGCAGCGTCGCCATGCTCGAAGAGTTGGCCATCCGCTATCGTCCCACCGCCCTGGTCGGGGTGCCGACCCTGCTGCTGGTCCTCGCCGACCGGCTGCGGGCGCGGGGCGTCGATCCCCGCGAACTCGGCGCGCGGCGGCTGGTCTGCATCGGCGAGCCGGTGCGCGCCGCCGACCTCTCCCTCTCGCCCCTCGGCCGGCGGCTGCGCGAGTCCTGGGGGGCGGAGGTCTTCGGCACCTACGCCAGCACCGAAATGGCGACCTCCTTTGCCGATTGTGAAGCGGGACGGGGCGGGCACGTTCATCCCGAACTGATGATCGTCGAGATCGTCGACGAGGCCGGGCACCCCTTGCCGCCGGGAAGTCCCGGCGAGGTGGTGGCGACCCCCTTGCAGGTGACTGGAATGCCGCTGTTGCGCTTCAAAACCGGCGACATCGCCACGGTCCATGACGAACCCTGCCCCTGCGGCCGCCATTCCTGGCGCCTCGGCCCGGTCCTCGGACGCAAGGCGCAGATGCTCAAGGTGCGCGGCGCCACCGTCTATCCCCCGGCGATCCAGGGGGTCTTGCAGGAACTGCCGGAGGTGCGCGGCCACTATATCGAGGTCTTCGACGACTTCGAGCTCTCCGACCGCATCCGCGTGGTGGTCGGGCTGGATTCTTCCGCCCTCGACGCCGAGGAGATCGCCGAGCGCCTCGCCGCCCGCATCCGGGTCAAGCCGGAAGTCGTGGTCGTCACCCCGGAAGAAGTCACCCGCCGCACCCTGCGCGAAGACAAGCGCAAGCCGGTGACCTTTTTCGATTACCGGACCAAGCAATAATTTGCTCCCCTCTCCCCCCGGGAGAGGGAATTGTTCTTCGGATATTCCAACCCTTTTGCCTTTCCCCCTGTCCTCTGCGAACTCGAGTGAGCGGAGCGAACGGGGGCGAGACCGGTTTTGAGTTAGTGGAAAGAGAGAAGCTCATGTCCCAGCATCCCACCGTCCTGCTCACCGGTAACGATCTCACCATCGACGACATCATCGCCATCGGCATCGGCGACAAGCAGGTGGCCATCGCCGGCGCCGCCCGCGAGCGCTGTGCCGCCAGTCGCGCTTTTCTCGAAGGGGAAGTCGCGGCGAAACGGGTGATCTACGGGGTCAATACCTCCTTCGGCCCGATGTGCAACAAGATCATCAGCGACAACGAGATCGAGGCGTTGCAGGTCAACCTCATCCGCAGCCATGCCGCCGGTCTCGGCGAGCCGATCAAGGACTACATTGCCATTGCCATGCTGGCGGTGCGCCTCAACACCCTGGCCAAGGGCTACAGCGGGGTGCGGCTGGAACTCCTCGACTTCATGGTCGAGCTGGTCAACCGCCGCATCGCCCCTTACGTCCCCGAGTGCGGCAGCGTCGGCGCCTCCGGCGATCTGATCCACCTGGCCCATCTCGCCCTGGCGATCATCGGCGAGGGGCGGGTCTTCTATCAGGGGGAGTTGCGGGATACCGCCGAACTCTACCTTGAGCTCGGTCTGAGCCCCATGCGCCTCTCCTTCAAGGAGGGGATCGCGCTGATGAACGGCACCAGCGCCATGACCGCCCTGGCCGCTTTTTCCCTCTTCGGTGCCCGCAAACTGCTCAACCTCGCCTGCGTCACCGGGGCCTTTGCCCTGGAGATCTTCGGCGGCATCGACGACGCCTTCGACGTCGACCTGCACCGGGTCAAGCCCCATCCGGGCCAGCTGGCGACGGCGGAGACGATTCGCAACCTCTATCAGGGCTCGGGCAACATCACCCTGCGTCAGGATATGCACGAGCGTATCCGCCGTGAGCAGACCGAGGGGCTGGTTTTCGAAACGAGCATCAACGTTCAGGATGTCTACTCGATCCGCTGCACCCCGCAAGTGCTGGCGCCGGTGGCCGAGGCCGTCGAGCTGGCGACGCGCACGGTGGAGACCGAGGCCAATTCCTCCAACGACAATCCGATCATCATCCCCGAACAGAAGAAGGTCATCCACGGCGGCAACTTTCACGGCCAGAGCATCGGCTTTGTCATGGATATGCTCTGTATGGCCGTTTCCACCCTCTGCAACCTCTCGGAGCGGCGCCTCAACAAACTGCTCGACAAGAACCTCAACGAGGGCCTCCCCGAATTCCTCATCCCCGGCACCCTCGGCCTGACCATGGGCTTTATGGGCGCCCAGTACCTGGCCACCTCGACCACCGCCGAGAACCGCCAGCTGGCGGCGCCGGTGAGCACCCACAGCATCTCCTGCAACGCTTCCAACCAGGATGTGGTGAGCATGGGGACGGTGGCTGCGCGCAAAGCCTTCCGCGCCGTCAGCAACGCCAAACATGTCGTGACTCTGGAAGTGCTCGCCCAGTTACAGGCCCTCTCCTTCCGCAACGCCGACCGCCTGGGACGGGGGACCGGGCGCATCCACCGGCTTCTCGCCGGGCACTTCACCCCTTACGATAACAGCCGGATCTTCCACGAGGATCTGGTAAAATTCCGCAAGCTGCTCTTCTCCA
>DIVU01000360.1 GCA_002423365.1 Desulfuromonadaceae bacterium UBA6124
GACGGGGACTTTGTCAGCAGTCTGAAGCCTCCATAAAAGGAGGCTTTTTTCGTTTCAGCCGAACAGTTCCCGGCAGTACATCATCCCCAACGTGCCCCGGTTCGCCAGGCATTCGGGGCAGAGTTCGCCGGCGTCGGCCCAGAGTTCCCGGGCCATGAAGGCGCCGGCCTCCTCGGCCGGGGTTGCCGGCGGTCGGTCGGGATCGAATGCCTTGCCGCAAACGACGCAGGTCTTCATCATCCCTTGGCCGAATNNCTCGCGCACCAAGGCGGCGAGTCCGTCGAGAAAATCGGGCTGGTCGTTGAGGGAGGGGCTGCGAAAGACAGTGCGGATGCCGCGCTCGATGGCGTGGGGAATGTACTCGGCGTCGATCTCGTGCAAGGTCTCGATATGATCGGAGACGAAGGAGACGGGAACGATCAGCAGGTTCTCGCAGCCCTCACCGGCGAGTTGCTCGATGATCTCCTCGGTCCCCGGCTCCATCCATTTGACCGGACCGCTGCGACTCTGGAAGGCGATGCGCCAGGAACGCCCGGGGAAGCGCGCCATCGTCCCCTTGACCGTGCTCATCACCTGCTCCAGATAGGGATCGCCGCGATCGATGAACTTTTGCGGCAGGGCGTGNNTCGTGGAAGTAGTCCAGACCGGCACGGATCCGCCCGGCCAGGGCATCGAGATAGCCGGGCCAATCGTACCACTGTTCAATGACGGAAAAACGCAGGCCGGGATGGACCTCTTCGGCGGCGCGGCGGAAATTCTTGACGCTGCTGCCGGTCGTCGCCTTGGTGTAGTGGGGGTACATGGAAAGGACCACCGCTTCCTCGACCCCGTCGGCGGCCATTTGCCGCAGCGTCTCCTCGGCTCGGGGATGCCAGTAGCGCATCGCCACGTAAGGACGATAGTCGGGACCGAGGCGGGTNNAGCTTTTGCGTCCAATGGAGCAGGGGCGAGGCGCCGCCGATATCCCGGTAATTCTCCACCACCTTGCGCGAACGCACCGTGGAGATGAGCCGGGCGAAGGGCTTTTGCAGCAGGCTCCCCAGCGGCAGCTGAATCAGGTCGCGGTCGGAGAAGAGGTTGTAGAGAAAGGGGCGCACCGCCTCCAAGTTGTCGGGGCCACCCATGTTAAGGAGAACGAGGCCGATCGGTTTTTCTGACATCGTAAGGACCGTGAGGGGGGAGGGGTGAGGGGTGAGACAAGGCCTTTATTCCTCTCGCCTCACCCCTCACGCATTACTTCTGGCTGAGTCGATGCACGCACTCGACCATGAACTTGGCGTGTTCGGGGTCGACCGTCGGCAGGATGCCGTGGCCGAGGTTGAAGATGTGCCCGGGGCGACCGGCGTTCTCGTCGAGAATCCGCTTCACTTCCCGCTCGATGTGGGCCTTGGGGGCGTAGAGCACGGTCGGGTCGAGGTTCCCCTGCACGGCGATCTCGGGACCGAGCATGTCCCGGGCTTTGCCGAGGTTGACGTGCCAGTCGAGACCGACGACGTCGGAACCGGCCTTACGCACGCTCTTGAGCATGGTCCCGGCGCCCTTGACGAAGTGGATGATGGGGATGCCGTCACGGTTGAGACCATCGATCAGCTTGGTGGTGTAGGGCAGGACGTACTTCTCGTAGTCGAGGGGCGAAACGATACCGCCCCAGGTGTCGAAGATCTGGATGGCCTGGGCGCCCGCCGCGATCTGGGCGTTGAGGTACTGGCGGTCCATCTCGGTGATCTTCTCCATGAGCGAGGCATAGAGTTCGGGCGCACCGTACATCATTTTCTTGATCTGGGCGAAATCCTTGCTCCCCTTCCCTTCCACCATGTAGCAGGCGAGGGTGAAGGGGGCGCCGCCGAAGCCGATCAAGGGGACCCGGCCTTCGAACTCGCGGCGCAGGATCTTGATCGTTTCGAGCACGTAGGGAACGTCCTCATCCATCACCGGAATGCGCAAGGCATCGACATCGGCCTGGGTCCGCACCGGATTCTCGAAGACCGGCCCGGGAACGAAATCGAGCTTGAGTCCCATCGGCTCCACCGGGGTAAGAATGTCGGAGAAAAGAATGGCGGCGTCGGCGCCCAGATAGTCGATAGGCTGGATCGTCACCTCGGCGGCGAGTTCCGGGGTTTTGCACAACTCAAGAAAGGTACATTTTTTGCGCACCGCCATGTACTGAGGCAAATAACGACCGGCCTGGCGCATCAGCCAGACGGGAGTGCGGTCGACGGGCTGGCCCCAGCAGGCCTTGATGAAATTGTATTCGGTGGTCATATCGTTGAAATCCTCCTGTGGAATNNATTATTTCGCCGCGTTCTCCGCCGCCTCTTTTTCCATGCGTTTGCGGGTGCGAGCCGGGATGTAGTTGCAGAACGGCTCCTCGGCCATGTAGTCGCCGTAGACGGCGTCGGCGCGGGCGCGGCAGCCGCCGCAGACGTTGATGAATTCGCACTCGCCGCACTTGCCGGTGTATTTTTTGAAATCGCGCAGGTCGTTGAAGACCTTGGAGTTGAACCAGAGATCTTTAAAGGGGATCTGCTTGACGTTGCCCACCGACGAATGGAAGTAGGAACAGGGTTTGAGGTTGCCGAAGCAGTCGATCAGGCAGATGGTCTGGGCGGCGATACAGCCTTTGCCGCCGCCGGTGGAGAAGGTCAGGCTGCGGCGCTGGAAGTCGACCCCTTCGGCCTTGGCCATCTGCGGCACGATGCGGTAGTAATGGGGGGCGCAGGTCGGGCGCATGAGAATGTCGTCCTCGCTCTTTTCCTGCTGGTAATGCCAGGCGAGAATCTCTTCGTAATCCTCCTTGGAAATCAGCTCGTTCATGATCTCCTCGCCGCGGCCAGTGGGAACGATCATGAACATGTACCAGGCGGTGGCGCCGAGGCCTTTGGCGACCTTGAAGGTGGCGGCGATGTCGTGCTGGTTGCGCTTGGTGAAGGAGGAATTGATGAGAAACTTGATGCCGTTACGTTTGAGGGTCTCGGCCGCGCGAACCACCCCTTCGAAGGCCCCGGGGCAGCTGCGGAAATCGTCGTGGATGGCGGCGGTGGAACCGTCCAGCGACAGCGACACCATCTTGATGTCCGCCTCTTTCATCTGCGCGCAGACGGCGTCGGTGATGAGGGTGCCGTTGGTCGCCATGCACATGCGCAGTCCCTTGGAGGTGCCGTATCTGGCGATCTCAAAGATATCCTCGCGCAGCAGCGGTTCGCCGCCGGAAAGGACCATGACCGGCTTACTCACCTCGCAGATGTCGTCGATCAGCTTGAAGGCTTCCTGGGTATTGAAATCACCTGCGGACGAGTTCATGTCCGAAGAACAACGACAGTGTACGCAATTGAGATTGCAGCGCTGGGTCGACTCCCAGGCAATCCACTTGGGGATGAACTTTTCGGCGGCGTCCGTCATGCACTCTCCTTTATCCCAGCACGTTGAGGCCAGGCCTGAAATTTCCCGATCTTAACCCAGATTCGTCCAGAATGCCAAGTATTAAGCCACACCGACGCCCCCGTCGCCGGCGCATAAAGACAAGGGGCGAACCGTAACGGCCCGCCCCTTGTCTTTATCCTATGATAGATGGTGAGCGGTCAGGCATTGACCACTTCAGGGTCCCGCACGACCTGCTGTTCGGCGAAGAGTTCGTCGAAAATCGCCCGGACCGTGGTGATGCGATCGGCTTTCCAGGCGTTGGTGCCGCAGAAGACCAGGCCGGTTTCCACATCGCCGCGCTGGGCGCGATCCAGGGCGTGAACGATACAGAAGCGTTCCTGTCCAGACTTGTACGCACACTTTTTCAGACAGGCGGAAGGGCAGCGCACATTGAGCCGCACATCCCGCTCGCGAACCTTGTCGAAATCTTTCAGGATCGCCCGCCCTGGCAGACCGGCCGGACTCATGATCAGGCCGATATCCTCCTGGCTGCAATCAAGATAGGTCTGTTTGAAGGCGTCGGAGGCGTCGCATTCCTCGGTGCAGACAAAGCGGCTCGCCATCTGCACGCCGTCGGCCCCCTGGGCGAGGGCGTACTCCAGATCGGCACGATCCCAGATGCCGCCGGCGGCGATAATGGGGATGTCGAGATTCCAGGTTTCCCGGAAGTAGGCCTTGACCCCGCGCACCGTGGCGTACTGGTCGTAGTCGCCGTTGCCGATATTTTCGAGCTTCTCGCCGAGATGACCGCCGGCGGTGTCGGGGTCCTCCACCACCACCGCGTCGGGTAGGCGTTTGAAACCCCGGTGCCATTTCTTGGCGATCAGTTCCGCCGCCTTGACCGAGGAGACGATGGGCACCAGGGCAACATCGGGATAGTCGACGGTCAGGCCGGGGAGATTGAGGGGCAGACCGGCGCCGCTGACGATGACCTTGGCGCCCCCTTCGCAGGAGGCCCGCACCATTTCGTCATAGTTGGTCACCGCCACCATGCAGTTGGTGCCGATCACCCCCTCGGGAGCGATGGCGTAGGCCTTGCGCAACTCGTCCTTAAGCGCCAGGGGATCGGCGGTGAAGAAGTTTTTACCGTCGAAATGAGGGCTGTTCAGGCCGATGCCGGCGGTGGCGATCAGACCCACGCCACCGCAGAGGGCGACGTGTCCGGCCAGATTGGCGGCCGATATGCGAACCCCCATGCCACCTTGAATGAGAGGGAAGGGAACGGTATGCTTGCCGAGGGTCAGGGGAGAATGCATCGGGAGTGCTCCTTGCCGCCAGAAGTTCATCGGGTCAATTCCGGGTGGAACGCTGGTTCACGGCAAGACTAGCAAAAAATCGTTAAAGGCATTGTAACAGTTCTGTAAAACCCGCCTTGACAATTCCCTTGTCCGCCACAGGCCTCCGTGATAAAGAGAAACCATGAAAGATATCAAGCGCTTTATCAATCCGCTCTTCGCCCTGATCGGCATCCAGCTGCTCTGGGTGGTCGTCGTGGTCTTCTGGATCGCCTGGTTCATGAAAAGCCACTCGCGACTGCGCGCCGTGGCGGAAACCTACAGCCCGGAGCTGCTGCAGGGGGGGGCGGACTGGTTTATTCTGGTTGAAGGCATCCTGCTGCTCAGCGCCATCCTCGCCGGGGTCTACGTCATCTTCCTTTATTGGCGCCGTCAGGCAGAACTTTACCGGGCGCAGCGCAACTTCATCGCCCAGGTTACCCACGAGCTCAAATCCCCTCTCGCTTCTCTGCAACTGCACCTGGAAACCATCCGCCGCCGCCGGCTCTCACCGGACAAGCTGTCGACCTTTCTCGATACCATGCTAGGCGATACCGACCGTCTCGACACCCTGATCAACAATCTGCTCTCGGCGCAACGCCTCGACCAGAAAGGGCTCAAACTCAACCTGCGCCGGGACAATCTCTCCGAACAGGTGACCGACTATTTCCGCTCCCACCAGTTTTCCCTGCCGAAAGCCGGAACCATGCGTCTCGACATCGAACCGGACCTGTACGCCGATCTCGACTCCGAGGCGCTGGAAACGATCTTCCGCAACCTGCTGGAGAATGCCATCCTTTACGCTTCCGGCTCCCCCATCGTCGAAGTCGCCCTGAAACGCCAGGGCCGGAAGGCTCACCTGACCTTCACCGACCACGGCAAGGGGGTTCCCCGGAACGAACAGAAGAAGGTTTTCCGCATGTTCTACCGGGTCAAGCATCCCGGGGAGACGATTCGCGGCTCGGGCCTCGGCCTCTTTATCGTCCAGGCGCTGACCCGCATGCATCGCGGCAAGGTCTGGCTCACCAGCGAGGGGGCCGGCAAGGGGGCCACCATCCATCTTCTGCTCCCCCTGCACAAGTCGCCGACGGACGAGGACACCTAAATGCCGAAACCGCACCTGCTTTTGGTCGAGGATGAACCGGGCATCGCCCGCGGCCTGGTCTTCAATCTGGAGGAAGACGGCTTTCGGGTGACCCACGTGGAAACCGGCGAAGAAGCCCTGGACCTGGCCTGGGAGGAGCATTTCGACCTGGTGGTGCTGGATGTGATGCTGCCGGGCATCAGCGGCATGGAGGTCTGCGAGGAAATCCGCCGCCACGATCCACGCCTGCCGATCATCATGCTCACCGCCCGCGGCGAGGAGCAGGACCGGATCGAGGGACTGGCGACCGGCGCCGACGACTATCTGACCAAGCCCTTCAGCCTGGATGAGTTCCTGCTGCGCATCAAGGGGATGCTGCGCCGCTCCGAATGGTACCGCTCGGGCGGCGGGGCGGGACGGGTCTACCGCTTCGGCGACAATGAAGTCGACCTGAAAGAGCACAAAGCCAAAACGGCGCGGGGAGAAATCAGCCTGACCGAACTGGAGGTCAGAATGCTGCGGACCTTTTTCCGCCGCGAAGGAGAAACCCTGAGCCGTGCCGAACTGCTGGCGGCGGTCTGGGGCATGGCGCCGGACACGGAAACCCGCACCCTCGACAACTTCATCGTGCGTATGCGCAAATATTTCGAGGCCGACCCCGCCAACCCGGCGCACTTTCACACCGTCCGCGGCCGCGGCTATCGCTTTACCCGCCAAGGAAAAACTTAAAAGGGGAGCCATTTGGCTCCCCTCAGATCACTGACAAACCCCGCTTT
>DIVU01000191.1:0-2014 GCA_002423365.1 Desulfuromonadaceae bacterium UBA6124
GATTTCGGTGCCGGCATATTTGCCGAAGAGCACCTTGTCGCCGACCTTCACATCCAGGGGCAGAACCTTGCCGTCATCGGTCTTCTTGCCGTTGCCGGCGGCAACGATCTCACCCATCTGCGGCTTTTCCTTGGCGGTGTCGGGGATAATCAGGCCCCCGGCGGTTTTGGTTTCCTCTTCGATGCGCTTGACGATGAGACGATCTTGAAGCGGTCTGATGTTCATGTACTTCTCTCCTTTCTGACCTGTTGGATAAAGTTTTCGGGATGCTCCCGATAGAAAGCGGAAAATAAAAAAGACGTCTGATACCGTTGGAACCACGGCGGCTCGGACCTCTTGGGGAACCCTGTTATTAGCACTCGCTTCTGATGAGTGCTAATAACAGGGCTAAATATAGTCAGAGGAGGGGGAATGTCAAGGGTAATCTGCAAAAAATCGGTGGGAGATCAGGAACCGCTCAGGGCCGCGCGCACCTTGGCGGCCAGTTCGTCGGCGATGAGCTCGGCAAGCTTGCGGCGCTCCTTGTCGATGGTCGAATAATCGTGATCGAAGAAGGTCTTGACCGGATACTCGTGACGCAGCGCCGGAGCATCACTGCCGGCNNCGATGGAAGGAAACCCGCGACTTGGTGCGAATGTCGGTGGAGCAGCAGCCCGACTCTTCCACATAGCCGAATACCTCTCCGGTGACGTAGTCGTGATCGCGGCGCCAGTCGCTATCCACCGAGTCGAGCCCGCCCTTGAGGATGACGAAGTTGTACTGCTCCGCCAACCCGTCGGCGTTCATCGCCTCGACGAAACGATCGAAAATCGTCTCGACCACGGCATCGGGAACCATGACCGTGGTGAAAGGCACCAGATAGACTTCGTCCCGCTCGCCGGGGAAGCTCAGGCGCAATTCCGGCTCGGCGGTCTTTTTCGTCACCGTCGGTTCCGGCTGGGGGGCCGGAACTGGGGACGACGGCGGAACCGGCTCGGTCTTGACCACCGGTGGTGCCGGCAGCGGCGGGGGAGTTTTGACCACCGGCGCGGGAGGAACCGGCGCGGGCCGCACCGGAACGGGACGGGGTACTGGAGCGGGTGCGGGGGGCGCGGCGACGACCGGCGGCGGCGCCGAAGCGGGGACTTCAACCCGAGGCGGTGGCGACGCCGGAAGCGCGACAGTACTCGGCGGTGGGGGGGAGACGGCACCCCCGCCGAGCAGGCGCGCCACATCCGGGTCGTCAACCAGCTGATTCAAGCCGTCGCGCAGGCGTTGCAGGGTCGCGGAAGAAAGGCCCTGGCGGGCGACCAGACTGACCTCCCCGCCGCCGAAGGCCCCGGCGGGGAGCAACGGCAAGACGCTGCCGGCGGGTTGGCGGCGCAAGAAAGCCGCTTCCAGGACGCCAATGTCGATCATGCGGTGGCGCCCCAGCCACTGCTGAAGGGTCTGCTGGTCGGGGAAGGAGCGGGCATTCACCGGCACCCCGAGACGGCTGCCGAGAAGCCGGGCGAACTCCCGGGCCTGGGCTTCGTCGCGGAAGAGCACGCCGGAAACGCTGCCTAAAGTCAGGGAAGAAGCAACCTGTCCGGCGGCACGACCCTCCCGCGCCGACGACGGAAGGGAAACCGGCGCCGGCCTGGGGGTTGGCTTCCTCATCGCGGGACGGGAGACGGCGGGGGCGGGGCGCTGGGCAACCGGGCCGCCCGCCAAGGCCTGACGCACGGCGTTCAATTGCCGAGGGGAAAGACCGGGACGGGCCACCAGCAGGCTCTCTGCCGGAAACTGGCGGCCTGCCGNNCTCGGCGCTTCGGGCGAGACGCAGAACCTGAGCCGAGAGCGCCTGCCGGGCGGCGGACTCGGGCAGAAAGGCCAGATCGATCATGCGATAGCGTCCCACCCATTGCAGCAGCTCATCCTGGGCCGGAAAGGACCGGACCCGCACCGGCAGTCCGAGACGTTGCCCGAGATCCCGGGCAAAAACCTCGGCCTGGGCGACATCTCCGACCAAGGCGCCGAGCACCAGGGCTTTGCC
>DIVU01000191.1:2060-5967 GCA_002423365.1 Desulfuromonadaceae bacterium UBA6124
GGCGTAGCACCAGAGGCAGTGGCGCCCAGGCTCTGCAGCCCCAGATCGTAAAGGAGTGCCCGTCCCCCTTCATCCTGTTCCATGCCGGCGAGCACCTCGGCCAGGCGGTGGAAACGGGCCTCATCCAGCTCGGCCCGCGTCACCAGGATTCCCGCAGCGGCAACCTCANNATCGACCACCGCGTCGCTGCCGAGGGCGGCCCGGAGCTCTTCTTCCGCGAAGAAGATGCGCACGGCGACGGATTCCTCCAGGCGGTGTTCCAGATAGGCGGCAAGGCGTTGCGCCTGGGGAACGGTCTTGAGCAGGGATGTGGGCTGGAGGCAGGCCCCCAGAACCAGCTCCGCACGAGCCGAAAAGGGGATGAGCAGGAGTCCGGCCAGAGTCATCAGCAGCAGTTTCGTCGGCAGCCGCATACGCTTCGCAATCCTCCCGGGAATAAGAGCAAATGGACGGGGAAACCATTGAAAACCCTGGCATCCTAACCTTCAAGCCGGGGAAAGTCAACGAGGGAATGCCTTGACAGATCTGCCTGGATATGCTAATCAGGCACGGCTTGCCGAGTTTATCGGCGTGGAAAATTTATTCAACGGTCGCCTGTAACTGGCGTAAGGTGGGCAACCACCGGGGAGCAGGAATTTTCCGACCGCGACAGCCGAACGCCTGGGCTCTTCCGTATTGACGGAGCCGGGCGTTTTCTCATTGGCGCCCGGCCGGTTATCGATCCAACTTCTTTGCCACAGGAGCAATCACGCGATGGACAAGAAACTCTACATTCCCGGCCCGGTACAGGTTGCCGCCGATGTCTACCAGGCCATGTGCGCGCCGATGATCGGTCACCGCAGCAAGGACTACGCCGCCCTCCAGCACGAAGTGACAACCGGCCTGAAACGCCTGCTGAACACGGAAAACCCGGTTTTTCTCTCCACCTCCAGCGCCTTCGGGGTCATGGAAGGGGCGGTGCGCAACCTAGTGGGCAAGCGCTGCGCCAACTTCGGCAACGGCGCCTTCAGCACCAAGTGGCACGACGTTACCCGCCGTTGCGGCCTTGAGGCCGACCTCTTCACCGCCGAGTGGGGCCGTCCGATCACCCCGGAGATGGTCGAGAAGGCCCTTTCCTCCGGCAAGTACGACGCCATGACCCTGGTCCACAACGAAACCTCCACCGGCGTCCTCTCCCCCTTGGAGGAGATCGCCGTGGTAATGAAGAAATATCCCGAAGTCTCCTTTATCGTCGATACCGTTTCGTCGATGAGCGCGGTGAAAATCGACGTCGGCGCCCTCGGCACCGACGTCTGCCTGGCCGGGGTACAGAAGGCCTTCGGCCTGCCGCCGGGATTGGCGGTCTTCGCCGTCTCGCCAAAAGCCCTGGACAAGGCCAAGACCATCCCCAATCGCGGTTACTACTTCGACTTCGAGGAGTTCGCCGCCAACGACCTGAAAGACAACACCCCAAGCACCCCGGCCCTGAGTCTGATCTACGCCCTCGCCCACCAGCTGCGCAAGTTCTTCGCCGAAGGCTTGGAGAACCGCTACGAACGCCATCGCCGCATGGCCGAAGCGACCCGGGAATGGGTCCTCGATCAGGGCTTCGGCCTCTTCGCCGCCGCTGGCTATCGCAGCNNTGACCCTCACCGCCGGCGCCAACGACGACCGCACCGACCTGGAAAAACTGAAAAAGCTGGCCGGCGAGCGCGGTTACGCCATCGACAACGGCTACGGCAAAATCAAGAACCAAACCTTCCGCATTCCGCACATGGCCGACATGACCCAGGCCGACCTCGACGAACTCTTCCGCCTGCTCGAAGAGCTTCTGCCCCAGGTGCGTTCCTGANNTTCCGGGGGAGTCCGCTCCCCCGGAAAACCCCGTCCCGCAAAAAGTTTTTTTGATTAATCCCGCCCTTCCGTAGTAAGCTGCCAGACAATTCAGCACAAATGACCGGTAAATTTCTTACCGCCCAACTCCTCAATTGACCACGAGAGTTCCATGCGCCTGCGCAGCGTCCTGATCCTCAGCTACGTCTTCATGGCGATCCTCGCCGGCCTGATCGGCGCCATCGGCATTCGGGCCACCGAAACCATCCACCGNNGAATTCGAATTCGTGCGCAACGACCTCTTGCCCGTCAGCGATGTCCTGGATGACCTGCGCCGGGCGGGGATGAACATCTCGGCGTCGGCGGCGGACTTCGGCCTGATCATGCTGGCCGGCCCGGAAACGCCCGAAGCCCTGGAGACGCCGCGCAAAAAACTGAGTCAGGCCAGTTTCACCTTTGTCGAGGCCCTGCTGCGCTACGAAAAGATGGTGCGCACCCTCTTTCCCGAAGAGGAGTCCTTTCTCGCCGAGGTGCGAACCCAGGGGAGCCGACTGCAAAGCTCGACCCTGGCGCTGATGGATATCATTCACGCCGGCGCCGGGGGGAAAGAACTGCTCGATGCCTTTCATCGCCTGCAGGAACGGGAAGCCCAGTTNNCATATCGCCATCGAAAAGGCCCTCGAACACGAAAAATGGGAACTGGTCGAGACCAAGGATGAGGTTAACGACATCATCCATGACGGAATCCAGACCACGATCGCCGCGACGGTGGCAGGGATCGCCCTGGCCCTGGCGGTGGGCGTCGGCCTCTCCGGCTGGCTCTCCCGCCCCTTGGTGGAGTTGCGCAACGCCGCGGAGCGCTTCGGCCAGGGGCAACTGTCGGCGCGGGCGGTCAGCCGTCGCGACGACGAAATCGGCCTCCTCGCCCGCTCCTTCAACCGCATGGCCGACGATCTCGCCCAATCGCGCCAACATCTGCTCGACGGCAAGCGCCATCTCGACGACATCATCCGCTCCGTCCCCGACGGGCTGCTGGTCACCGACCGGCAAAACCGGGTTACGCTCATGAATCCGGCGGCCCGGCGGCTGCTCAATCAGCCGGAAGAAGCACTGATGGGGCAGCTGCTCCGGACAATCCTCACGTCGTTGGGACAACTGGTGAACGGCGAGGAGAGCGATGCCCGGGACGGGGTCGAACTGGAGGTTGCCGCCGACGAACGGGGAAGCGGCCGCCGTCTGGCGGTCACCCGCACGCCCCTGGCCGCCGTCGGCGAGCAGGAGGGTGAATCCCTGGTCATCCTTCGGGACATCACCGCCGAACGCCAGATCGCCCGGATGAAAACCCAGTTCATCTCCACCGCCGCCCACGAACTGAGCACGCCTCTGACCTCGATCCTCGGTTACGCCAACCTGTTGCACGACGAGCACAGCTACGGCGACTTCAGCGACGAGCAGAAACGGGCCTTCATCGCCGAAGTCCACGACAACGCCGAGTACCTCTTCGAGCTGACTAACAAGCTGCTCGATCTCGACCGCATGGAAAACGGTCAGGCCATCCCCTTGAACCGCGAAGCGGTCGATCTCGCCGCCCTGCTCGACAAGACGGCGCATCGCTACCGCCAGCTCTTTCCCGACCGTCCCCTTGCCATCCAGGGTCGGGAAAAACTCCCCGCGACCTGCCTCTGCGACCCGCTGCGCATCAGCCAGGTGCTGGGCAACCTGATCAGCAACGCTATCAAATATTCGCCGGTCGGCAAACCGATCCACCTGCTCCTCTCCGGCGAAGCCGGCGGCGCACGCATCGAGGTTGTGGACGAAGGCCGGGGGATGAGCAGCGAGGAGCAGTCCCGCGCCTTCGATCCCTTCTACCGCGCCGACGACTCGAACACCGCGCCGCGCGGCACCGGCCTGGGGCTGTGCATCGTCAAGAACATCGTCCAAGCCCACGGCGGCCGGGTCTGGATCGACAGCGCCCCGGGCCGGGGCAGCCGCATCGGCTTCTTCCTCCCCGCAAGCTGACGTCTGACGCCGATCCCTCCCGCAAAAAAGTTCAGGGCCGCCCCCATCCGGAGCGGCCCTGTTTTCATTTAGTCGG
>DIVU01000365.1:0-5479 GCA_002423365.1 Desulfuromonadaceae bacterium UBA6124
GAATAGCGCTTGCCCAGCTCCTTCTTGAGCTCCTGGTTCTCCCGGCGCAGGCTCCGGCGTTCCAGGGCGTTCTGCACCACCAGGCGGATCTCGTCATTCTTGAAAGGCTTGATGATGTAGTCGTAGGCGCCGTTCTTCATCGCCTCCACCGCCTCTTCGGTGGTGGAAAAAGCGGTGATCATGATCATGGCGGTATCGGGAAAGCGCTGGCGGACATGGACGAGCAGTTCGAAACCGGTCATCCGCGGCATCTTGATGTCGCTGATGATCAGATCGTAGGCACAGGAGCGCAGGCGCTCGACGGCCTGCTGCCCATCGCCAACGGCGTCGACCTGATAGCCGTCGTTGTGGAGCATGATGCTGAGAAATTCACGCATGCTCTCTTCGTCGTCAACGATGAGAATGCGGGGCCGCTGCTCTTGATTCATGGTCTTTCCTCGGTAACGGAACCTGGTTCCGGGCGTTGCGGTAAACGAATGGTGAAACGGGTGCCGCCGGCGGCGCCGGGCTCGACCCGCACCTCGCCGCCGTGACCTTCGACGATGGCATGCACGGTCGCCAGCCCAAGACCGGAACCCTTGTCCTTGGTGGTGAAAAAAGGCTCGAAAATCCGGCCGCGCAGCTCCTCGGCAATGCCCGGGCCGCTATCCTCCACATAGATCGCCGATTCCTCGGGCAGGATGCCGAAGATGAGCGTCCCGCCGGCGGGCATGACCTCGGCGGCGTTGATCGCCAGGTTCCACAGGGCCTGGCGCAGCTGCTGGCGGTCGACGTCGAGACGAAAAGGGCCGGGATAGGCACGGACCAGCCGCAGGCCGGAAAAACGCTGATCGCCAGCGAGAACCTCGATCAACTCGTCGAGCAGTCGCGCCACATCGACCAGAAGACGCTGCGCCGGTCGCGGCCGGGCATAGACCAGAAAATCGGTCAGGAGCACGTTGAGCCGCTGGGCTTCCTTGACGATGATCTTCATCAGGCGCTGTTCCGCCTCGGTCAGATGCCCGCCTTCAAGAAGCAACTGGGCGGAGCCGCTGATGGACGCCAGTGGGTTGCGGATTTCATGGGCCATGCCCGAAGCCAGACGGCCGACGGCGGCGAGACGGTCGGCGCGTTTGAGTTGCTCTTCCAGAAGTTTGAATTCGGTAAGATCCTGAAAGGCGACGAGCAGCCCGAGAATCTTTCCCTGGGAATCGCGCATCAGGGACGAGGCGTAGCCGAGGGTCAGGGTCCGCCCGTCAGCGGTAACGAAGCCCCCCTCGCGACGGTTGACCAGAACGAATCCCTTTTCGTCGAAAACCTGAAAATCGGGGAAAAGCTCGGACAGGCTGCGATTGTAGACCTCGGAGAGGGAAAGGCCGGAAATCCTCCCCGCCGCCTGGTTGAAGGAACGAATCCGCCCCTCGGGATTGACGATCATCAGGCCGCTGGTGACATTGGCGAGAATCGTCCGGTTGAGGTTTTCCAGCTCTTCGAAGTCGATCTCGCGCTTTTCCAGGGCCGCTTCGCTGCGCCGCAGGCGATCGACCAGAATGGTGCTGAAGAGCGCGGTACAGAAAAAAGCCAGAACGTTGACGAAGACCGAGTAAAAAACCGCGTTGCCGTCAACGCGCTGGGCGATTCCCAGTCCCCCGAAAAAGGGGAGATAGCCGTAATATTGCAGATCGAGCAGGCTGCCATAGAGGATGGCGGAGGCCGAGGCGACGAAAAGGATATCCCGCCGGTTGAAAAAGAGGCTGGCGCCGATGATGACGAAAATGTAGAGGAAGGAAAAGAGGCTCTCGATGCCGCCGGTGACGTAGATCAGTGCCGTGGCCAAGAGCAGATCCCAAACGATCTGCCCCTGGATGAAGAGGCGCGCATGCCGCACGCGCGGCAACACGAGCGCCGAGAGGGCAATCTGCGCGGCGCACAGCCCCCCCAGCAGATAAAGGGCAAGCAGGACCGGGGAAAGGGCCAGGCCCCGGCCATACCATTGATAGACCACGGCCCCGAGCAGAAAGAGGGCGATGATCAGCGCCCGGACCAGCAGATACCAGCGCAACTGACTCCTGGCCACCCGACTCGGGCGGGGGCGGCGCAGGATATCCAAAAGTTTCCGCATCAGCCGCCGACGGTGCCGGCCAGCTTGAAGATCGGCAGGTACATGGCGATAACCAGGCCACCGACGGTGGTACCGAGGAAGAGCATGAGCAGCGGTTCCATCATCGCGGTCAGATTGGCCACCGCGTCGTCCACTTCGTCATCGTAGAAGTCGGCGATCTTGTTGAGCATGGTATCGATGGCGCCGGACTGCTCGCCGACCGCGATCATCTGGCAGACCATGGGCGGGAAGACCCCCGACTCTTCCAGCGGCTCGGCGATGGTCTTGCCCTCGCTGATGCTCTGGCGCACCTTGTAGATGGCCGTCTCCACCGTCTTGTTGCCGGCGGTCTTGGCGACGATGTCGAGACCGTCGAGGATCGGCACGCCGCTGGAGATCATCGTCCCCAGGGTGCGGGTGAACTTGGCGACGGCGACCTTGCGGATGAGAATCCCGAAGACCGGCACCTTCAAGGCCCATTTGTCGATCGCCGCCCGCCCCGCCTTGGTCCGGTAGATGCGTTTGACGCCCCAGATGGTGAGGAAAATGCCGGCGATAATGACCAAGATGTACTTCTGAATGAAGTTACTTATATTGATGACGATCTGGGTCGGCATCGGCAGAGAGCCGCCGAAATCGGCGAACATCTTCTCGAAGGCGGGGATGACGAAAACCAGGATAACGGCGATGACCAGAACGGCGATGCCGATGATGGTGGTCGGATAGGTCATGGCGCTCTTGACCTGCTTTTTCAGTTTGAGCGCCTTCTCGATGTAGGCGGCGAGACGGTTGAGGATGGTGTCGAGGATACCGCCGACCTCACCGGCCGCGACCAGGTTGACGTAAAGATCGTCAAAAGCCTTGGGATGTTTCTTCAGGGCATCGGCGAAGGTCGAGCCGGACTCCACCGCCTCCTTGACGTTGACCAGGATCCCCTTGAAGGTCTTGTTGTCCTGCTGGCGGCCGAGGATATCGAGACACTGAACCAGGGGGAGACCGGCGTCGATCATGGTGGCGAACTGACGGGTGAAAACCACCAGATCCTTGGTGGTGATCTTCGGGGCGAAACCGGGAATCTTCAGTTCGACATCGAGCCCCTTGCCCCGCTCCTTGACCTTGGTCGGCATGATCCCGTTCCGGCGCAACTGGGCATTGACCGCCGCCTCGTTGGGCGCATCCATCTCCCCCTTTTGCACCTGTCCCGTGCGATTCTTGCCTTCCCAGGAAAACTTCGCCATAAAAACACCTCGTCTTGAAACACCGATGGGTTCAGGGCGGGCGACCTTGCGCCCCGCCCGTTAGGAACGAACGACTACCGTTGCGGCGCGGGAGTGCCGCCGGTAATGTTGCGGCGCAAAACCGACGCCGGGTTGGCGATCATCTGCTTGAGCTCCTCCGGCTCCGAGGAGCGGGTGAGCGCCGTCTCCATGCTCACCAGCTTCCGGTGGTAAAGCATGAAGAGCGCCTGGTTCATGGTCTGCATGCCGAATTTATCCTGACCCATCTGCATCTGCGAATAGATCTGATGCACCTTGTCGTCGCGAATCAGAGCGCGGATCGCCATGTTCGGCACCATCACCTCCAGGGCCAGCACCCGCCCGGTACCGCTGGCGTGGGGAAGCAAGGTCTGGGAGAGCACCCCTTCGAGAACGAAGGAGAGCTGGGTGCGCACCTGCTGTTGCTGATTGGTGGGGAAGACGTCGACAATCCGGTTGATGGTCTGCACGCAGGAATTGGTGTGCAAGGTGGCGAAGCAGAGATGGCCGGTCTCGGCGATGGTCAGCGCTGCCTCGATCGTCTCCATGTCGCGCATCTCGCCGAGGAGCACCACGTCGGGGTCCTGGCGCAGGATGTACTTCAGCGCCTTCTTGAAGGACTGGGTATCGGCCCCCACCTCCCGCTGATTGACCAGACACCTTTTATGGGGATGGAGGAACTCGACGGGATCCTCGATGGTGATGATGTGCTCGGCGCGCTCGCTGTTAATCGAATCGATCATCGACGCCAGGGTCGTCGACTTGCCGCTGCCGGTNNGCCCCGGCCACGGCGCCACGCTGCATGAAGAGATTGCCACGGAAACGGGAGAGGCCCTTGACCCCGAAGGAGAGGTCGAGTTCGTTCTCCTCTTCGAATTTGCGCTTCTGCGCGTCGGTAAGGATGCTGTAACAGAGCTGCTTGGTGTCCGCCGGCTGCAACAGGGGCAGCTTGAGGGGGACCATTTCCCCGTCAATGCGCACCAGAGGCGCGGTTCCGGTGGAAATGTGCAGGTCCGAAGCCCCCTGTTCGACCATCGTTTTCAAAAGCTGATGCATGCTTACCATAGGCGTCACACCTCGTCAGTAGAAAGCCGCCGGCGCGGCAAGGGCAATTGCACTAAAAAACGTCATCAATTGTCGGCGACGGTACAGCGCAGTACCTCCTCCATGGAAGTCACGCCTTCCTTGAGTTTGGTCAGAGCCGACTGGCGCATGGTCTTGACCCCNNCAGGATCAGCTCGCGGATCTCCTCGAACATCGGCATGATCTGGTAGATACCGACCCGCCCCTTGTAGCCGGTGTTGTTGCAGGTCGGGCAGCCGACGCCCCGGTAACAGACGTATTCATCCACCTCGTCGGCGGAAACCCCGGCATCGATCAGCGCTTGTTTGGGGATATCCTCCGGCTGCTTGCAGGCCGAGCAGACCCGTCGGCCAAGGCGCTGGGCGGTGATCAGATTGACCGCCGAGGCCACCAGAAAGGGTTCGATACCCATGTTGAGCAGACGGTTGATGGTGCTCGGGGCATCGTTGGTGTGCAGGGTCGAGAGCACCAGGTGCCCGGTCAACGCCGCTTTGACCCCGATCTCCGCCGTTTCGAAGTCGCGGATCTCGCCGATCATGATGATATCCGGGTCCTGGCGCAAAAAGGCGCGCAGGGCGGCGGCGAAGTTGAGGCCGATCTCCTCGTGCATCTGCACCTGGTTGATGCCAGCAAAGTTGAATTCCACCGGGTCCTCGGCGGTGGAGATATTTTCCGTGACTTTGTTCAACTCCCCCAGAGCCGAATAGAGGGAAACGGTCTTGCCGCTGCCGGTCGGGCCGGTGACCAGGACCATGCCGAAGGGCTTGTGAATCGCCTCCTGGAACCAGGCGAGGGCCTGGGGTTCGTAGCCGAGTTTGGTCATGTCCAGTTGCAGGTTCGACTTGTCAAGCAGACGCAGAACGATCTTTTCGCCAAAGAGGGTCGGCAGGCAGTTGACCCGATAGTCCATGTCCTTGCCGGCGCCGAGTTTGATCTTGATGCGCCCGTCCTGAGGCAGGCGACGCTCGGCGATGTCCATCTCGGCCATGATCTTGATGCGCGAGGTGATGGCGTTCTTCAGCTTCATCGGCGGCTTCATCACCTCATAAAGCACGCCGTC
>DIVU01000365.1:5512-10548 GCA_002423365.1 Desulfuromonadaceae bacterium UBA6124
ACGACGGGAGCGTCCTCACTGGCCTTTTCCAGATCGCGGACATCGACGTTGTCCGCCTCGTCCACCACCTCCAGATCGATGTCGTCCAGATCCCCCATGACATCGGCGAAAGTCGCGCTCTGGTCGTAATATTTGTCGATCGCCTTCTTGATCGCCGCCTCGGGCGCGACCACCACCTCGACATTATAGCCGGTCATGAACTTGATGTCGTCGATGGCGAAGATGTTGGAGGGGTCGCTCATGGCGACGATCAGGGTGGAACCAGCGCGGTTGATGGGAATGATCTGGTATTTCTGGGCAACTTCAGCGGGAAGCAGGCGGATGACTGCCGTATCGATCTCGAATTCAGACAGGTTGATGGAGGGGACGCCGTACTGGCGGGAGAGGAAGGCCGCGAGCTCATCCTCCTTGATGGCATTGAGCTTGATCAGGGCGGCACCCAGCCGGCAGCCCTCGCTCTTTTGGAGTTCCAGGGCTTTTTTCAGTTGTTCCTCGGTGATCAGCTGGTTGCGCACCAGCAGTTCACCCAGGCGGTTCCCTTTGATCGTCGACAAGGGACAACTCCTCGAAAAGTCGGCCGGTCACGGGGACCGACAATTTCATAATAAAAAAAAACTAACGGGCGGTGGCCGCCGCCAAAAGTCGCTCCTTCATCACGCCGGATGGCGGAGTCCGGCCGGTCCAGAGACGGAAGCCCTCCTCCCCCTGGGCGGCCAGCATGCCCAATCCGTCGGCCCCGGCATGCCCGCGTGCTACGGCCTCGCGTAGCAGGGGTGTCGGCTCGAAGCCGTAGACCATATCGTATACCGCCGCGAAAACCGGGAGCTTTTCCCAGGGCAAGCTGGAAAGGGACTCCCCCCCGAGCCCCAGCGCCGAGGTGTTCACCAAGAGATCGACCCCGGGCAGGTGGGCGGCCAGCGCCTCCTTGGTCAGACTGCAACTTGCAAACGACGTGCCGGAAAAGACCGGCTGGAACTCCGCCACCAGCGCCGTCGCTCGCTCCGGGGTTCGGTTGGCGACAACGATGGAACCGGCCCCGGCCCGGGCCAGGGCAACCAGGGCGGCGCGACAGGCACCGCCAGCGCCGAGCAGGAGAATGCGCCGCCCCGCCGGGTTGATTTCGAGATCCTCAGCCAGGGAGCGCAGAAAACCGACCCCGTCGGTATTGTAGCCAATGAGTCGACCCTGCCGGTTGACGACGGTATTGACGGCGCCGATCAGGCGGGCCTCGTCATCGATCTCATCGAGCAGGGCACAGCCCCGTTCCTTGTGGGGAACGGTCAAATTGACACCGAGCAAGTCAAGAATCCGTATCGATTCAACGGCCTTGGGCAGATCATCGGAACGTACATGAAAAGGGATATAGACGGCGTCGTAGCCGATCCGCGCCAGCGCCTCGTTGTGCATGAGCGGCGAGAGGGAATGCTTCACCGGGTCGCCGAAAATTCCGATGATACGGGTGGTTCCGCTAATCTTCATGCCATTCCCCCAGCCCCGAGTCGGGCGGTTCCGGTTCGGTGATCGAATCAAGGTATTCCCGGTAAGTAACCAGTCGCCGCCGACCGAGGATCTCCCGGGCGGCGGCGATGTCGGCGGCAATGGCCTGGCAGAGCTCAATCAGCGAGGGAAAGCGCTTTTCGTTGCGCAGCCGCTGGTAGAAGTAGACGCGCAGCGTCTCGCCGTAGAGATCCCCGGAAAAATCGAGAAGATGGACCTCCACCGTCACCTCCTGATTGCCGAAGGTGGGATTCCAGCCGATGTTGAGCACGCCGTCGTACAGTTCCCGGCCACGCCTGACCTTCACCGCGTAGACACCGGGAATAGGCAGTAGCTCCTTCTCCGTCACCAGGTTGGCGGTGGGAAAACCGAGCTTGCGCCCCCGTTCGGCGCCATGGGCGACCACCCCTTCCAGGGTATAGTGGCGGCCGAGAAAACGCACCACCCCCGCGACATCGCCGGCGCTGATCATGTTGCGCACCAGGGAACTGCTGTAGACCACGTTATGCTCGGCCAGAGGCTCCAGGACTTCGACGGTAAAGCCCAGTTCCCGCCCCTGTTCCTGCAGAAAACGGATGTTGCCGAGGCGCCCCCGGCCGAAGGCGTAGTCGTACCCGACGATGAGATGGCGCACGGCGAGTTTCGCGACCAGAATCCCGCGCACGAATTCCTCGGCGCTCAACCGGGCCAGCTCGCGAGTGAAGGGGAGGCAAACGAGCAGGTCGATGCGCGAGGCGGCGATGAGCAGCTCCTTTTCCGCGCGGGTGTTGAGCATCTTCGGCGCCTGCTCGGGGGCGAGCACCTTGAGGGGATGGGGATCGAAGGTCAGCACCCCCGCCGTGCCGCCCACGGAACGGGCCTTGCGCACCACCCGCCGGAAGATTTCCCGGTGGCCGAGATGAACCCCGTCGAAATTGCCGATGGTCAGCACCGTCTCCCGAGGCGGCGAGGCCAGATCCCGAAGATCGCGAATGATTTTCACGAATCCGACCTCTTCGACCGAGGCTTGCGCCTTCCGGCCGTTCCCTCTTTTTTCTCCGTCCGCTTCCTGTCCGCCCCTTCCGTCCGCGCCCCGGGCTTTTTCCGGCGGACAGGGGGCGTGGGCGCGGCGGTCGCGTCTTCCACCAGCACGAAATCGATCTCCCGGCGCGGCAAATCGACCCGGTTCAAGCGTACGCGCAGCGGCAGGCCGACCTGGAAAATCCGCCGCCGATGCTCGCCGATCAGACGCATCAGATCTTCCTCGTAATGATAAAAATCGTCTTCCAGACTGGAGATATGCACCAGCCCCTCGACAAAAATTTCATCCAGTTCGACAAAGAAGCCGAAGGGGCGCACGCCCGACACCAGCGCCGAAAACTCCTCGCCCAGACGGGGCAGCATGAACTGACACTTCTTCAGGGCGACAATCTCCCGTTCCGCCTCCATCGCCCGCCGTTCGCACAGAGAAGTGCGCTCTCCGGCCCCCGGCAAATACCTTTTCCAAGTCGCCGCACGCTCCTCGCTCAACTGCCCGGCGCGCAACACCTCGCGCAGCAGGCGATGAATAATGAGGTCGGGATAGCGACGGATCGGCGAGGTGAAGTGGCAATAGAGTTCGGCGGCCAGCCCGAAATGCCCGACATTCTCCGGCGCGTAGCGGGCCTGCTTGAGGCTGCGCAGCAAAACGTTGTTGAGCAGCTTTTCCTCGGGGCGCCCCTGGAGCTCGGCCAGCAGCTTCTGCAATTCGCGGGCGTCGACCCCCGTCTCCGAGAGTTGCAAACCGAAGTTGAAATGGGCCGCGAAAGCCTGGAACTCCTGAAGCTTTTCCAGATCGGGTGGTTCATGGATGCGGTAGAGCACCGGCGCTTGGCGTTCGTGGAGAAAGGACGCCGTCGCCTCGTTGGCGGCAAGCATGAACTCCTCGATCAACCGATGGGCGAAGGTGCGCTCAGAGCGGAGGATATTCTCCGGCTTGCCGGTCAGCCCGAGAATCACCTCGGCCTCGGGCAGGTCAAAATCGAGGCTCCCCCGGCGCTTGCGCATCTCGATCAGACGACGGGCCAGCTCCGCCATGACTTCCAGATCGGGCAGAAGTTCCGCGTAACGCTCCAAGGTCGCCGCCTCCTTCAGTTCGAGCATGGCATGGACCTCGGTGTAGGTGAGCCGCGCCCGACTGCGCATAAGCGCCGGATAGAAGCGGCTCTCCAGCCGCCGCCCCTGGCCGTCGAAGAGCATTTCGGCGGTCATCACCAGGCGATCGACCTCGGGATTGAGGGAGCAGATGCCGTTGCTCAACGCCTCGGGCAACATCGGCAGGCAGTGGCCGGGAAAATAGACACTGGTGCCGCGCTCGAAAGCCTCGCGGTCGATCTCCCCGCCCGCGGGCACATAATGGCCGACATCGGCGATCGCCACCCAGAGTCGGATATTCCCTCCCGCTTCATGCAGCGCCGCCACCGCGTCGTCGAAATCCTTGGCCGTCTCCCCGTCGATGGTTACCAGCGGCAGCTCCCGCAAATCGACTCGTCCCGCCCGATCCTCTTCCGTCACCGCCGTCGGCACTTGGACCGCCGCCGAAAGAACCGACTCGGGAAAACGGTGGGGCAACTGGTGCTTGTAGGCGACGGCGAGAATCTCCACCATGGGATCATCGGCGTCGCCGAGCACCTCCAGCACCGTCCCTTCCGGACCACGGGTGGTGCTGGGGAAGCTGTCGATGCGCGCCACCACCATCTGTCCGGCACGGGGGGCCAGCGGCCCCGGGTCGGGGATGATGAGGTCGTGGCGAAAGCGGGGATCGGCGGGGACGACGTAGCCGAAACCGCGCCCCGCCTCATAGCGGCCGATGAGCTGCCGCAGTCCGCGCTCGACGATGCGCACCAGGCGCCCCTCGGGCTTGCCGTCGCGGGGGGAATGCTCGATGCGCACCGCCACCTTGTCGCCGTCCATGACCTCGCGCAGATAGCGGGCCGGGACGAAGACATCGGACTGCCGCTCAGGGGAGGAGACAAAACCGTAGCCGTCACGATGCAGGGAGATGGAGCCGACCACCAGGTCGACCTGGCGCGGGAGGGAGTAGCGGCCATTGCGGTGACGGATCAGCACCCCCCGCTCGACCAGGCCCGCCAAGAGATTCAGGGCGCGTTGGCGCTCATCGCGGCGCAGTCGGAAACCGGCCAGAATTTCCCGTTCGGTCAGCGGTCGCCGGGCTTTTCCGGCAATGTAGTCGAGGAGTTCGTCGGCGGTAAGAGACATCGGCGGTCCGTCCTGGAGGGGCCGTGACCGGCCCGTCATTCGATGGGGTTGATGACCATTCCGGAGAGGATTTTCGGGTAGAAATAGGTGGATTTCTGCGGCATTTTCTCGCCGGCGTTGGCGACGTCACGGACCTCGGACATGCGCGTGGGATTAACCAGAAAGGCCAGTTGCGCCCCCTTCGCCTCTACCAGGCGCAGCGCTTCGTCGATCCCGCGGATGTAGCGCAACCGTTCGGAATCGTCCGAGGCGATCCCGAGCAGCCGTTCGAGAAGCAGACCATGGAGGATGGAGATATCGAG
>DIVU01000052.1 GCA_002423365.1 Desulfuromonadaceae bacterium UBA6124
CGCCTCCGGGGAGACGTGCCCGATGGACAGGCCGGAGGTGCCGCCGGAGAACCGGCCGTCGGTCAGCAGCGCGCAGGAACGGCCCAGCCCACGGCCCTTGAGGAACGAGGTGGGGTAGAGCATCTCGCGCATGCCGGGGCCGCCCTTGGGGCCTTCGTAGCGGATCACCACCACGTCGCCGGCCACCACCTGCCCACCCATGAGCGCCGCCATCGCCGCTTCTTCCGACTCAAAGCAACGCGCCTTGCCGCAAAAGCGCATCATCTTCTCCGAAACCCCGGACTGCTTGACCACGGCGCCGTCGGGGGCGAGGTTGCCGGAGAGAATGGCGATGCCACCTTCGGCCCGAATCGGATCGCTGATCGGGTGCACCACTTCTTCGTCAACATCAGCGACGCTGGCGATGATCTGTTGGGTCGACAGTCCGGTCAGGGTCGGGTTGTCATGGATCAGATCACGCAGCTGATATAGGACGGCGGCGACACCGCCGGCGGCATCGAGATCCTCCATGAAATGCTGGCCGCCGGGATTCATGGAAGCCAGCTGCGGCGTGGTGCGGCCGAGACGGTCGAATTCTTCCAGAGGCAGCTCGACCCCGGATTCGCGGGCGATGGAGAGCAGATGCAGGACGGTATTGCTCGACCCACCCAGGGCCAGATCGACACGAATGGCGTTCTCGAAGGCGGCCTTGGTCAGAATCTGCCGGGGGGTAATGTTATCCCGCACCAGTTCGACGATCCTCTCGCCCGAGGCAAAAGCGATGCGCTTTTTCAGGGAGGAGACGGCCAGAGCGGTACCGCAGCGCAGCAGGCTCATGCCTAGGGTCTCGGTGAGGATGGCCATGGTGTTGGCGGTGAAAAGCCCCTGGCAGGAACCGGCGGTGGGACAGGCGTGCTCCTCGCACTGCATCAGTTCCTTTTCGTCGATGACCCCGGCCTTGTAGCGGGCCATGGCCTCGAAGGTGTCGGTGACGAAGGAGAAGCGCCGCCCCTGGCGGCCGGTGCCGGTCATCATCGGCCCGGCGGTGACGACGATACAGGGGATGTCGAGCCGCGCGGCGGCCATGAGCATGCCCGGGGTGATCTTGTCACAGTTGGTGAGCAATACCAGGCCGTCGAGACGATGGGCCTCGGCTACCGACTCGATCATGTCGGCGATCAGTTCCCGGGTCGGCAGGGAATAGTGCATCCCCTTGTGTCCCATAGCGATGCCGTCGCAGACCCCGGGAATACCGAAAAAGAAGGCGTGGCCGCCGCCGGTATGTACGCCCTTTTCGATGAAACGCTCCAGCTCGCGCATACCGGTATGGCCGGGAATCAGGTCGGTGAAGGAGGTGGCGATACCGATGAAGGGGCGGTTCATGGAACTGTCGGGAAGACCGGTCCCCTTGAGCAGAGCCCGGTGCGGGGTGCGTTCGAAGCCCTGGGTGATGGCGTCACTGCGTTTGGCGGTCATAGATCAAAATCCTTCCAACACTATATATGGGATAAACAAAGTACCGGAGCCAAAAACAACGGTATAGGCTCGGCAAAAATGATTCGAGAAAAATAAACACCCTTTGATACAGGAAAGGGTTCGAGCCAGAGGCCCGAACCCTTTTCCGGACTTAACGCACGAAAAAGCGATTACTGACGGAATTGGCTGAGAATAGCTTCCATTTCATCCTTACCCGCCAGTTTGAGTTTTTGCACCTTTTTTCTTTCCAGTTCTTCGTCGGGGGTCAAATAGGCTTTCTGGTCCAGCTTTTCCAGTTCCTTTTCGAGCAGCAAATGCTCTTCGTACAGGAGTCGGAACCGGGGATTTCCGTCAAACAGTTGCTGGACCAGATCCTGCTGCGGCTGACCTTTTTCCTCCATGGAACACCTCCCGATCAAGGGTTAACATAGGGCGAAAACGCAATTTTAAAATAACCAATGGATTTTTTGTTGTCAACATTCTATCCATCGCGGCCCGGTTTTATCCCCTATGGCGACCGACCACCGCCAGTTCCGCCTCGGAAGGGCGAATGTAAGTGGGGATCAAACGTTCGAGGGGGATATGCTCACCACGGCGCAGCATCCGCAGAGCCGGACCGAGGCCATTAGAAGCCCGGCAGGCATGAGCCGGCCAGGGGGCGAAATAGGCGCGGCCGCCCAGACGCTCCTCGATCTTCCCCCGGTAGCATTGCGCCCCGTCGCCGATGAAGAGGACGTCATTGGAAAGCCGCTCCAGCCACCGGTCGGGCGGCAATACGCAAGGGGAAAGAAGGGGTGAAAATTCTTTGCCGGTCCATTGATAAAGGGCCGCGTAAACCTCCCCTTTGCGCGCATCGAGCAGTGGACAGACCGGCATTGCGGTAAAAGGCAGCCGCCAAGCCAGAGCGGCCAAAGAAGAAATTCCGACCACCGGCTTGCCGGTCGCCAGCGCCAGACCCTTGATCGTCGCCACGCCGACCCGCAGACCGGTAAAGGAACCGGGACCCAGAACCACGGCGAACCCGTCCATATCGCCTATAGCAAGCCCCACACCCCGCAACAACTCGTCGATATTTCCGAGCAGATGATCGGTATGGTTGGCGGGGCCGCTCAAAACTATTTCCCCGAGCAGTTTTTCTCCCTGGCTGACGGCCACGCTTCCCGTCGGTGTCGCGGTGTCGACCAGCAGCAAACACACGGGCATCATTGTCCCCCGAGGAAGATGCGCATGATGTCGTTGTAGAAGGCCAAGATCATCAGGGAAATCAAAAGCACCAGACCGACCTGCTGCATGACCTCGCGGGCGCGCAGAGAGAGAGGACGGCGAAAGACGAATTCGTAGAAATTGAAGAAGAGATGGCCGCCGTCAAGTATGGGGATTGGCAACAGGTTGAGAATCCCCAATTGGATACTGAGAAAAGCCAGCACCGTGAGAATACTGGAAAGGTCGGTCTGGGCCGCCTGCCCGGCGATCTGCACCACGGTAATGGGACCGCCGATGCTCTTGGTGGAGACATGGCCGGTGAACATCTTTTGGATGAAGACCAGGGTCAGCTCAATCAGTTCCACGGTCCGTTTTGCCCCTGCTTGGATCGACTCCAGCGGACCGAAGCGCTTGAAGACGCTCTCCTGAAACGGGCTGATGCCGACCAGGAAGGCGGAGCCGTTGGATTCGTCCCGCACCGGCTTGATCGACAGGCTGAGGGTCTGATCGCCCCGTTGCAGATCGAAGGTTTGCGCCTGACCTCCGCCCTGTTGCACCGCCCCCCGAAGGTCGTACCAGGAACGGATCGGCGTCCCGTCTATGGCGAGGATGCGATCACCCACTTCCATCCCCGCCGCCAGCGCCGGCATACCCGGCGCCAAACCGCCGATCACCGCGTCCTGGGGGGGAAGCAGACCCAGGGATTGCAGCCCTTCCAGGCCGCCGTCCTCGGGAGCGATACTCACCGTCACCAACTCTCCGGCCCGACGCAGGGAAAATTCGAGCGCGGAGCCGGCATTGGAGATCAGCAGCGGCCCGGTATCCGTCCAGTTCGCCACGCCTTCTCCGTTGATCGCCTCGATGCAGTCGCCGGCAACAAAACCGGCGCGCGACCCGGGGGTGTCGGCCACCACGTAACCGACACAGGGGGGCTCGTCAAGGAAGGACGGCAGATTGACCCCGACCATATAGGCCACGGGCAGGACCAGAAAAGGCAGCAGCAGATTCATCAACGGCCCGGCGGCAACGATGGCGGTCCGCCGCGAAACCGGCTTGTGGGCGAAAGAGCGGGCCTCTTCTTCTGGGGTCAGGGGTCCATCCTCCCCCCCCTCCCCGCTCCCTTCCCCGAGCATCTGCACATAGCCGCCCAAGGGAATAGCGCAAATCAGGTATTCGGTTTCCCCCCACTGCTTGGCAAGCAGCTTGGGACCGAAGCCCAGAGAAAATTTGAGTACCTTGACGCCGCAGAATTTGGCGACGGCGAAATGTCCGAGTTCATGGATGAAGACGAGAATGCCGAGCATGACGATGCCGGCGGCAATGGTAATCATGAATGCAGCCTCCGCTTAAACGGATGGATGGATCAGCTTGCGCGCCTCGTCCCGAGCCCAGCGGTCGGCCCGCAACACCTCGTCGATATGATTGAGGGGCAAAACACGATGGTTGGCGAGGGTCGCGCGGATGATCTCGGGAATAGCCAGAAAGGAAATCTCCCCGGCCAGAAAGGCCTCGACGGCCACTTCGTTGGCGGCGTTGAGCACGGCTGGCGCGCTCCCCCCGTCACGCAACGCACCGTAGGCCAGTTCCAGGCAAGCGAAACGTTGACCGTCGGGCGGCTCGAAAGAGAGGGAACCGAGGCGGCAGAGATCGAGCGGCGGGAGGTTCAGGGGGAGCCGCTCCGGAAAGGAGAGCGCGTAGGCGATGGGCGCCTTCATGTCGGGGATGCCGAGCTGGGCGATCACCGACCCGTCCTGATACTCGACCATGGAGTGAACCACGCTCTGCGGGTGGATGTGCACGGAAATCCGTTCACCGGGCAGATCGAAGAGCCAGCGCGCCTCGATCACTTCCAGCCCCTTGTTCATCATGGTCGCGGAATCGATGGAAATCTTGCGGCCCATGCTCCAGTTGGGATGAGCCAGGGCTTCAGCCGGAGTGACCCGTTGCAGTTCCGCCAGGGAGCGGTTGCGAAAGGGCCCGCCCGAGGCGGTGAGAATCAGGCGGCGCACATCCCCGCGCCGGTGGCCGATGAGCGACTGGAAAATCGCCGAATGTTCGCTATCGACGGGGAAAAGCCGCACCCCTTTGCGCGCCACCGCCGCCATCACCAGGGAACCGGCGGTGACCAGGGTTTCCTTGTTGGCCAGGGCGACATCCTTGCCCGCTTCGATGGCGGCCATGGTCGGGATCAGTCCGGCGGCTCCGACGATGGCCGACAGCACCATGTCCGCTTCTTCGTGACAGGCGCAGGCGATCAGCCCCTCGATCCCGGATACGATCGTTGGCCCCGAGGCGCCGAGAGCGTCCTTGAGAATCTCAGCATCGGCGGCGCTCAACACCGCCACCAGGCGCGGCTGGAAACGGCGGATCTGCTTTTGCAGCAGGTCGAGGTTGCGTCCGGCGGTCATGGCCACCACCCGGAAGCGGTCGGGATGTTCGGCGACGATTTCGAGGGTGCTGACGCCGATGGAACCGGTGGAACCGAGAATGCTCAGACGCTTCATGCCGGGCCACCAGCGCCCGGGCCAAACCAGAGCGCATAGTAGTAAACGGGCGCGAAGGCAAAGATCAGGCTGTCGAGACGATCGAGGATGCCCCCGTGTCCCGGCAACAGGGTGCCTGAATCCTTAACCCCGAAACTGCGTTTGATCATCGATTCGAAGAGATCGCCGACCTGGCCGCAAACCCCAAGGACGATCCCGAGCAAAAGCGCATCGAAAATCCCCAGGGAGGAGAAAAACCAGAATTTAAAGAGAAGCGCGCCGAAGACCCCGCCGACCAGTCCGCCAAGGGCGCCTTCGACGCTCTTATTGGGGCTGATGGCCGGATAGAGCTTGCGCTTGCCCAGACTCACCCCGGTAAAATAAGCCGCCGAATCGGAGCACATGATGATGAAGAGCACCAGAAAAACCCAGTACTTGCCTTCAGGCAGGGCGTGCAGCAAGGCCAGATGGCCGAAGAGCAACGGCAGATAAAGCAGACCGAGCAAAAAGAGGCCGAGCCGTTGGATGACCGAGGACAGATCACCGAAGCGAAAGAGCAGAAAGGAGGCGAAAAGCAGAGTGGCGAGGGCCAGTCCCGGCACCGCTGACGCTGGATTGAAGGCAAAGGCCAGGGTCAAAAGGACACCGCCGGCGACCGCCAGATTCCGTTGCCGGGGCGGTTCTCCGGGCAGGGCCATGCGATAGAACTCCGTCAGACCCAGGCCGGCCACCGCGACGACCAGCAGATTGAAGAGGAAGGGCGGAGCGTAGGAAACAAACAGAATCAGCAGCGGCAGGGAGATTAACGCGGTCAGAATACGTTGTTTAATGGCAGTTCTCCTCGGAATGAACATCCTGGCCGGCGACCTGCGCCGAGGTCAGCCCGAACCGGCGCTGACGACGGGCGAAGACGGCAAAGGCTTCATGCAGCTTCTGGCGGCTGAAGTCGGGCCAGAGTTCCTCGCTGAAGTAGAGTTCCGTGTAGGCCAGTTGCCAGAGCAGGAAGTTGCTGATGCGCATCTCGCCGCTGGTGCGGATGAGCAGATCGGGATCGGGCATGCCGGCCGTATCCAGGGCCAAGTTCAGGCGCTCTTCGTCGATCGCCTCCGGCGTGAGCTGTCCCGCCGCGACCTCCCCGGCCAGGGAGCGTACCGCCCGGATCATTTCGTTGCGCGAGCCGTAGGAGAGCGCCAAAGTCAGCACCATGCTGGTGTTGTCTTTGGTCCGCTCCATCGTCTCGCGCAGCACCTGCGCCACCTCGGCAGGGAGCCGGTCGGTCTCACCAATGACCCGGAAGCGGATGGAACGGGCGCAGAGATCGTTGAGTTCCGAAGCCAGATAACGCACCAGCAGACCCATCAGGGCCTTGACCTCATCCTCGGGGCGGCCCCAGTTTTCCGAGCTGAAGGCATAAAGGGTCAGAAAACGGACGCCCAGGGTCCGGCACTCCGAAACGACCTCCCGTACTGCCTCGACGCCACGATGATGCCCGGCGATGCGCGGCAGATGCCGCCGTTCGGCCCAGCGGCCGTTGCCATCCATGATGATGGCCAGATGTTGGGGGATCCGTAAGCGCATGGAGGTCGACTCTTCGGGTCTGAAATCGGGGATAACGATCAAAAGAGGCGTTAAGCTATCATGAAACGGACCTCTCAGGCAAGCACCGAACCGCCATTCAACGGGAGGCGGCGGGGAGCAGTCGGGCCGAACGCAANNATGCAGCGGGCCTCCGGATAATCCTCCGGGTCCTTGCCCGATTCGGTGAAATAGAAGAAGAACCAGCTGTCCCGGACGAAACCGATGAGACCGTAAAAGCGGGTGGGGACATCATGCTTGCGATAGGCGGCATCGAGACTGTAGGCATAATCGGCACCCTGCACCCGTTCCCGCCGGACCCGGTGGTTGACCCCNNGTCACCCCTTCTTCACTGATCAGACTTTCCGCAGCGAAACGGGCTGAGTCGGCGACCATGCGCCGCGAAGGGGGAACGTCGCCGGCGCTTAACGGGCTGAAATCGATATCGAGATGGGCACCGCTGACGGGATTGAAGATGAAGTGCTCGTTAGCCGCCAGGCGCTTGCTGACGGCGGTTTGAAGGGCGGCTTCATCCACCGTCTTGCCCTGCGCTTCGAGATCGTGGGCGAGATGTTCGGTCATTTCCGCCAGCAGAAATTCCGGAGGCTGATCGGACGTCTGCCACCGCCCCGGCGGAATCTGGATCGCCAGGGTTAGTCCGGGGGCCACTTCCAGCAGATGGTCGGGCCAGGGGCGTTTCGCGCA
>DIVU01000081.1 GCA_002423365.1 Desulfuromonadaceae bacterium UBA6124
TGGGTGGGGTCCTTGGTTTCCTGGCGGGGAGCCTCCCCCTGGCCGGGAGTGAGCTCGTCGAGCTCGGCGCTGGTTCCGTCCACATAGGGGTTGGAGGTTGTCACCGGCGGTGCGGTGTCGCGGGCGGGGGAAGGCAGCGTCTCGGGCTTCCGGTCGGAGCGGCTTTCTTCGTTCAGGGTGTTTTTCAGTTCGTCGGTGGCCTTGCGGAACTCGGACAGGCCGCGACCGAGGGCGCGGGCCAGATCGGGAAGTTTTTTCGGGCCGATGACGATCAGCGCTACGGCCAGAATCAACAGAAGCTCGGGCATGCCGATACCGAACATAAAAGAATCCTTGGGATATGGGGGGCGGGATGTGGGACAAGCGTGCCGAGATTATCCCGTCTTCCCCTCCCCTGTCAAGGTCAAAGGGAGTCGATAAGGGTTTGACATATCAGGGCTTTTAAACTAGTATACGGCGACTTTGCAAGCTCTTCGCCGCACGGCGACGGAAGGTGGACCATGACTCAGGAAGAAATGTTCAAGGAAATTCGCCGGCTGGCCGAGGAGCGCGATGCCCTGCTGTTGGCGCACAACTACCAGCGCGACGAGATTCAGGCCGTGGCCGATATCACCGGCGATTCCCTGGCCCTGTCGCTGGAAGCGGCGCGCACCGAGCGCAAGGTGATCGTCTTCTGCGGCGTCCATTTCATGGCCGAAAGCGCCGCGATTCTGGCGCCGGAGAAGATCGTCCTCCTGCCCCGTCCCGACGCCGGTTGCCCGATGGCCGACATGGTCNNCGATATCTGCTGCACCAGCGCCAACGCCGTCAAGGTGGTCAATTCCCTCGATGCCGACGAGGTGATTCTCGTCCCCGACCGCAACCTCGGCCGTTACATCGCCGCCCATACTGACAAGAAGTGCCATTTCTGGGAGGGTTACTGTCCGACCCATGACCGGCTCTCGGTGGAAGAGGTCAAACAGACCCTGGCCGAGCATCCTGACGCCCTCTTCATGGCCCATCCCGAGTGCACCCCGGAGATTCTCGCCCTGGCCCATCATATCTGTTCCACCACCGGCATGTACGGCTTTGCCAAGAGCAATCCGGCGAAAAAGTTCATCGTCGGCACCGAGGCGGGCATCCTCTACCGACTGCGCCTGGAGAATCCCGACAAGGAATTCATCCTCCCCTCGCGGCGGCTGATCTGCCCCAACATGAAACTGACCGCCTTGGAGGATGTGCTGAAAAGCCTGCAAACCCTGACCCCGCGCATCACCGTGCCGGACGAGGTGCAGGAGAAGGCCCGGGTGGCTTTGGAGCGGATGCTGGCCATCCCCCGGGACTGACCGGGTTTTCGCCGAAGAAATCATCATGCGGGGCGTGTTCGGCACGCCCCGTTTTTTTAGGACAAGCTTAAAGCCATGGATCAGTCGCCGCAAGCGCCGGAAGTCGCCCATGCCACCATCCGCTCGGTCCTCGAGGGTCTGAGCGCCGGTGCCGGCCGCATCGAAGTGCTGGGGCTGCTCGGTTCCAGCGGCGCCTATCTGTTGGCGGCGGAACTGGCGACGTTGGCCGAGCCGCTGCTGGTGGTCGCCGCCGACGGCCGCGAGGCGGAACGCTGCGCCGCCGCCCTCGCCTTCTACCACGGTCGCCCGGACGAAGTCTTCTTCTTACCCCACTGGGAGATCCGCCCCTACGAGCCGCTGAGCCCCCATCCTGAGGTCGAGGCGAGCCGCCTGGCGGCCCTGGCGGCCCTGCACGAAGGTCGGGCGCGGGCGGTGGTGACGACGGCGCGGGCGCTCTTGCAGCGGGTCATCCCCCGTGAAGTGCTGGGGACGTTGAGCGCGAGTCTGCGCGCCGGGGAAGATTATGCCCGTAATGAGCTGACCGCCCTGCTGCTGCGCCTCGGCTACAACGCCGTGCCGCTGGTGGAGGATCGCGGCACTTTCTCGCTGCGCGGCGACATCCTCGACATCTTCCCCCCCTCCCTGCCGCAACCGGTGCGGCTCGAATTTTTCGGCGACAGCCTGGAGCGGCTGCGTCCTTTCGACCCCGTCAGCCAGCGATCCGCCGCCGCCGAACTCAAGGAGCTGCGGCTCTTGCCGGCGCGGGAGATGGTCCTGACCGGCGAGTTTCTGACGACCTTCTCCCGGCGGCTCAAGGAGCGCTGCGATCTCCTCGGCCTGCCCCGCACCTTGCGCGAGGCGGTGCTGGAAGAAGCGCGGGAGGGACTGCTCGCCCCCGGCCGCCAGTTTTTGCTCCCCCTGGTTCACGACCGGCTCGACAGCCTCTTCGACTACGCCCCCAAGGGACGCTGGGTGATTCTCGATCCGCCGGCGGTGGAGCAGGCCGGCGACGAGTTCGCCGCCGAAGTCGCCGAGGGGGTGGGACGCCTGGCCCGCCGCGAGGAGCCCTATGTCGAGGCGGCGGAGCTCTATCTGACCCCGGCGGAGCTGGAGCGGGAATTGACCTTGCGCCGCCGCCAGGATTTTTCCGCCCTCGACGTGCTGCGGCTGGACGAGGAGCGACAGCGCTACCGCCTCAACGTCTTCGGCAACGGCGACATCCACGGCCGCTTGCGTGAGGCCGGCGGCTTCGCGGCGCTGGCCGGGCAGTTGCGCCAGTGGCGCGAGGCGGGCTGGCGCACCCTGCTCGTCTGCCATCAGCAGGGTCAGGCCGAACGGCTCATCGACCTGCTCGCGCCCGAGGGGATGCATCCCGATTTCGACCCGGCGGTCTCCTGCAAGAGCCTGCGCCCCGGGGATCTCGTCATCACCCTCGGGGAGCTGGCCGATGGCTTCCGTCTGCCGGACGAAAAGCTGGCGGTGGTCACCGAGGAGGAGATCTTCGGCCAGCGGGTGCGGCGGCGGCCGCGCAAGGATGTGCGCGCCCTGCTCTCTTCCCTGGCGGAGCTCAAGGAGGGGGATTACGTCGTTCACGCCGACCACGGCATCGGCCGTTATCACGGCTTGCAACACCTCAGCATGGGGCCGACCGAGGGGGATTTCCTCCATCTCGAATACGCCGGCGGCGACAAACTCTACCTGCCGGTGGAGCGCATCGAGAAGGTGCAGAAGTACGTCGGCGGCGAGGGGCAGACGCCGCGCCTCGACAAGATGGGGGGCGGCGCCTGGGAGAAGGCCAAGCTCAAGGCCCGCGCCGCCGTCGAGGAGCTGGCGCGGGAGCTGCTCAAGATCTACGCCCGCCGGGAGTTGAGTCAGGGCTTTGCCTACAGCCCGCCGGACCGGGTTTTCCGCGAGTTNNGTCGACCGCCTGGTTTGCGGCGACGTCGGCTACGGCAAGACCGAGGTGGCGATTCGCGCCGCCTTCCGCGCCGCCCTCGACGGCCGCCAGGTGGCGGTGCTGGTGCCGACCACGGTCCTCGCCCGTCAGCACTGGGAGACCTTCCGCGAACGCTTCAAGGGCTATCCGGTCGAGGTCGACATGGTTTCCCGCTTCCGCTCCCCCGGCGAAATAAAACAGGTGCTGGAGCGCGCCGCTGCCGGTCAGGTCGACATCCTTATCGGCACCCACCGGATCTTGCAGCGGGACGTGCGTTTCAAGAATCTCGGGCTGGTCATCATCGACGAGGAGCAGCGCTTCGGCGTCAGCCACAAGGAGCGGCTGAAGAAGCTGCGCGCCGAGGTTGACGTCATCACCCTCACCGCCACCCCCATCCCCCGCACCCTGCATATGAGCATGATGGGGATGCGCGACCTGTCGGTGATCGAGACCCCGCCGGTGGACCGGTTGGCGGTCCGCACCTACGTCACCCGCTTCGACGACGATCTGATTCGCGAGGCGATTCTGCGCGAACTGCGCCGGGGCGGTCAGGTTTTCTTCGTCCACAACCAGGTCAAAAACATCGAAGCGATGGCCGAATTTCTGCGCACCCTGGTGCCCGAGGCGAAAATCCTCGTCGGCCACGGGCAGATGGGGGAAAAGGCGCTGGAACAGGTGATGGTCGACTTCATCGAGGGGAAGGCCCAGGTACTGGTCTGCAGCACCATCATCGAAAACGGCATCGACATCCCCCGGGCCAACACCATTATCATCAACCGCGCCGACTGCTTCGGTCTCTCCCAGCTTTACCAGCTGCGCGGCCGGGTCGGGCGCAGCCGTCACCGCGCCTACGCCTACCTGCTCATCCCCGGCGAGGGGAGCCTGACCCGCGAGGCTCGCGAGCGGCTGCGGGTCTTGCAGGATCTCACCGAGCTCGGCGCCGGTTTCCGTGTCGCCTCCCACGATCTCGAACTGCGCGGCGCCGGCGACCTGCTCGGCGCCCGCCAGGCCGGGCAGATCGCCGCCATCGGCTTCGAGA
>DIVU01000001.1 GCA_002423365.1 Desulfuromonadaceae bacterium UBA6124
TTGATGATCAGCGGCTTCGTCTTCGTGATGATGCTGGTCATTGAGTATCTCAACGTTCTCACTCAGGGGGTCTGGCAGGAAGGGCTGCGCGGCAGCCGCTGGCAGCAATATCTGCTGGCGGCTTTTCTCGGCGCGACTCCCGGCTGTCTCGGGGCCTTTGCCGTCGTTTCCCTCTATTCCCACCGGGTCGTCTCCCTGGGGGCGGTGGTCGCGGCGATGGTCGCCACCAGCGGCGACGAATCCTTCGTCATGCTCACCCTGATTCCGCAAGCCTCCCTCGGCCTCTTTTCGATGCTCTTGCTGATCGGGCTGACGGCGGGATTTCTCACCGATCGGTTGGTGTCGGAGCGCGCGGCCGCCTGCCCCCTGGACGGTCCCGGCATCGCCTATCACCCACAGGAACCGTGCCGCTGTTTCCCCCGGGGGCGGATCCTTGCCCAGTGGCGGCACTGCACTCTCGCCCGGGGCGTGCTGATGCTGACCCTGGCCCTCTTTTCCCTTGGTCTGGCGGCGGGATGGGTGGGACCCCCAGCCTGGAACTGGGTGCGTCTGACCCTGCTGCTGACAACCCTGGCCGGACTCTTCATCGTCTCCACCGTTCCCGATCATTTTCTCGAAGAACACCTCTGGCACCATGTGGCGCGGGTGCATGCACCGCGTATCTTCCTCTGGACCTTCGGGGCACTGCTGGTGATGCACCTGCTGCTCAAGCCCCTCAACTTGGAGAGCTGGATCGCCGCCAACCCCCTGTGGCTGCTGTTGATCGCCGGGCTGGTCGGCCTGATTCCCGAATCGGGACCGCACCTGATCTTCGTCACCCTCTACAGCCAGGGGGTCGTCCCCTTCAGCGTGCTGCTGACCAGTTCCATTGTTCAGGACGGTCACGGCATGCTCCCCCTGCTGGCCGAATCGCGCCGGGATTTTTTCCAGGTCAAGGGGATCAATCTGGCGGTCGGCCTGCTGGTCGGGGGTCTCGCTTATCTGATCGGATACTGATCGGTGGACCTCTCGGAGAAAATCGCCCTTCAGTCCCTCGCCGTCAATGGGGTGCTGGTGACCATCAAGGTCGGGCTGGCCTTGTTTTCGGGGAGCCTGGCGCTGCGCGCCGATGCCCTTCATTCCGCCACCGACGTCCTTTCCGCCCTGGTGGTCTGGATCGGTATCCGCATCGCCGGGCGTTCCAGCCGCAACTTCCCCTATGGGTTGTACAAGGTGGAAAATCTCGTGGCCCTCGGCTCCTCGCTGCTCATCGCCCTGGCCGGTTATGAGATTGTGCGCGAGGTCTTTTCCGGCTCTGCCCAGACCCCTGTGGAGAATAGCGTCGCCGCCGCCGTCGGCGTCGCCCTGACTATCGCCATCGCCTGGGCCTTTTCCCGTTACGAGATGAAGATGGCGCGGCAAACCGGCTCGCCGAGCCTGCTCGCCGACGCCCGCCACATCTGGAGCGATATGCTCTCCTCCCTGGTGATCATGGCCGCTCTGCTCGGTTCGGCTTTCGGTATCGGCCTCGATCGTTACGCGGCCCTGGTCGCGGTCTTCTTCATCGCGCGGGCGGCTCTGGGAATCTTCCTCGACTCGGTTCGGGTGTTGCTCGATGCCTCCCTCGACCCCGCCGGGATCGAGGCGATCCGCGAGGTGGTCAACGCCGATCCCCGGGTGGCGCGAATCAACGAACTGCGGGCGCGCAACGCCGGCCGCTACAAATTTGTCGAGCTCGATCTGGCGCTGCGGGTGAAGAGCCTGGAAAAGGGGCATCAGGTGGTGGAGGAACTGAAGCAGCGTATCCGCTCGCGGCTGGAACATGTCGATCATGTGCAGGTGCACTCCGCCCCGCAGCGGAAGGATACCCTGACCTTGGCCATGCCTTTGGCTGCCGACCGGAGTACGCTGTCCCGGCATTTCGGGGAAGCTCCCTATTTCCGACTGGTGAAGCTCGATCCCCGAACCGGTGAGATCCGCGCCGACCATTTTCTCAGTAACCCCCATGAGCACCTGGAAAAAGCCAAGGGGATCAAGGTTGCCGGCTGGCTGCTCGAACAGGAGCTGGACATGATTGTGGTTCTTCAGGATCTCGGCGGCAAGGGGCCGGGTTTCGTCCTGGGGAATGCCGAGGTGGCGACCCGTCTGGCGGAGACGGAAGAGGCCGAAGTGGTCTTGGCCGAGATCCGTCAGGATTGCCGGGAAGGACGGCTGTAGCTCTCTGCTCGCAAGGGGATGGCGTTGGCTCTTTACGAGGAAGTGTTGCATCTGTTGCAGGTGTTGCATTATATGTTGCAGGCAACTTTCCACCTTTTCTTTATAAAAAATCGAGTTCTTCCGCCTTTCTCCCGGACGAAACTGTTGCGCATGCAACAGATGCCGCTGTCATCAGTTTTCTCTTTATCTCCTCCTATGTTGTAACTATCTGAAATAAATAAAGAAAAATTTTATCATTGTGCGAGGTGGTTTTGGCACGTCCTGTGGAATAAGCACAGGTATGAACTCGAACGCCGTCCCCGGACAATCTGTGCGTATCGCCGTCCCTGCCTATGGCAGCCGGATTATGCCGCGCTTCGGTCAGGCCCGGGAATTCTTCTTCGCCGAGATCGATCCGGCGACCCGCTCTCTGGATCAACTGCAACCGCGCGTCTGGGATATCTACAGCGATCCACCCCTGGTTTCCTGGTTGGCCCGGGAAGGGGTGGCGGCGGTGGTCTGCGGCGGCATCCATCCCCGTTTCCAACTCGCTCTGGTCGTGGAAGGGATCGAAATCCATTGGGGGTTTCGCGGCGAAGTGGAAGAAGTGCTGCGCGGTTGGCTTTCCGGCGGCTGTGAACCTTTAGGGAGCCTGACCCCGGGGAACGAAGAAAAGCATCCCTGTCCCGTGCGCCGGTTGGCGCCCAAGCCCTGCCCGTGTCGGGACCAGCAAGGAGAAAAATCATGAAGATTGCCGTCACCGCCCAGGGGCCGACCCCCGACAGCTCGGTGGACCAGCGTTTCGGTCGCGCCTACTGGCTGCTCTTTTACGACGAGGCCGGACAGTCCTGGGTGCCGTTGGATAATTCCGCCGCCCGCAACGCCGTGCAGGGGGCGGGAATCCAGGCGGCCCAGCTCGTCGCCGAGCGGGGCGCCTCGGTGCTGATTACCGGCGTTACTGGCCCCAAGGCCTATCAGGCCCTGCATGCGGCGGGGGTCAGAATCATGCATGGCGCTGGCGGCACCGTGGCGGAGACCCTGCAAGCCTACCGTGACGGCAAGTTGCAGGAAGCCGACGCCGATGCGGCGACCGGCGGTTCCTGATCCGAAGACCCGGCGGTTGTTCCAAAAACCAACCCTACTTAAGCCCTCTTCAGGGCCTCAGCAAAGGAGATCATTCCATGAGCAATGTCGAAGTCATCGCTATCCCTTCCATGTATCCCGGCGGCCTGGAGGCCAACCGGTCCGGGCATTTCGGGCGCTGCGACCTCTTTACCCTGGTTTCCGTGAACAACGGCGAAGTCCAGTCGGTGCGCACGGTGGCCAATGCCGAGCATTCCGAAGGGGGCTGCCTAGTGCCGGTGCAGATTCTCCAGCAGGCCGGTGCGACCTCCCTGGTGGTGGCCGGTATCGGCATGCGGCCGCGCATCGGCTTCGCCCAGGCCGGCATCGAAGTGCTGGTCGGCCCGGGCGACACCGTTGGCGAGGTGATCGCCGCCTACCAAGACAACCAGGTGCGCCCCATCGCCGACAGCGACCTGTGCGGTGGCGGCCACGGACACTGATTGGGACGGAGTGATAGCCCAGGTTTGGTAGATAAAAACGCGGTTAAAGGAGAATATGAGAAATGAGTGCTAGTGCATGCGGCGGTGCCGCACAGGCGTCTTGTCCGAGTCAGGATAAACTGACGGCGAACCTCAACGGCATCAAGAACAAGATCGTCGTTCTGTCGGGCAAGGGGGGAGTCGGCAAGAGTACCGTCGCCACCAACCTGGCGGTGGGACTCTCCCTGGCGGGCTTCAACGTCGGCCTGCTCGATGTGGATGTGCACGGCCCGAGCGTTCCCCATCTGCTCAAGCTCGCGGGGGTTGTCCCGGGCTTCGAGAACGGGGTGTTGCAGCCGGTTCCCTGGAGTGACAAGCTGGGGGTCATTTCCGTTGGTTTTCTGGTCGAAAGCCGCAACGATCCGGTGATCTGGCGTGGCCCGCGCAAGACCGGGGTGATCGAGCAGTTCATGCGCGAGGTCAACTGGGGAGAGCGGGATTTCCTGGTGGTCGATTGCCCCCCGGGAACCGGGGACGAGCCCCTTTCGGTGCTGCAGCGCCTGCAACCGGATGCCAAGGTGGTGGTGGTGACGACGCCGCAGCAGGTGGCGATCGCCGACGTGCGCCGCTCGATCAGCTTCTGCCGGGCGCTGGGGGCGCCGATCGTCGGCCTGGTGGAAAACATGAGCGGCTATGCCTGCCCCCATTGCGGCAAGGTCGAGGATCTCTTCTCCGCCGATGGCGGGGTCGACCTCTGCGCGGAAATGGGCGTGCCCTTCCTCGGCCGGATCCCCATCGATCCTATGCTGATGCGGGACGGCGACCTGGGCAATCCTTTCGTCGCGCAGGGGCGCGCCAATCCCACCGCCGAGGCGCTTCAGTCCATCCTCGGCAAGATTATGGCTTGCGCAAAGGCCTGACAAGATTGGTTATCTATTCGAGATTACAGGGAAATATTGTTTAAAGAGGAAATTGCACTGGAAAAATCCGGGGAAATGAGGTAGTAATTTCCATCTTACTGGACAGGCGGTTTTCCGCGCAAAAAACGGGGCGGAAACACAAACCTTTCGGGAGACGGTATTTATGCCCATGAAACATCGCTTCATTTTTCCGGATGTCCGGCGGCGTCGCCGTCGTCGTCGGCAGGCGCTGGGCGCGCTGCTGGCGCTGACGGTTCTGGCTTTTTTTCTGATCCGCGGGCCAGAATACGAACCCTCCTCAGGAGGGGCAGAGGATGTCGCCGCCGAGACGGCGGCCGAGGAGACGGAAACCGAAGCGGCCCCGGCCGAGGATGGGCCGCGGGATCTGGCGTTGGACGGTGTCGTCCAGCCCGGGGAGACCTTCAGTTCCCTCTTTCGGGAGTATCTTTCCCCGCAGCAGATCAGCGATCTGGCTGCGCGCAGCCGTAAGGTTTTTCCCCTCTCCCAGTTGCGGGCCGGTCAGTCTTACTCCCTGTCTCTGCAGGATGACAGCCTGGTCAGTTTCATCTACGACATCGACCGGGAACATCAGCTGAGCATCCGCTGCGAAGGGGAGGGCTGCGACGTCGACCGGGTGGCCATTCCCTACACGGTGCAGACGGAGACCATTTACGGAACGATCTCCTCCAGCCTCTTTGAGGCAGTGGCCAGCAGCAACGAAAGCGCCGAACTGGCGGTCGCCTTGGCCGACATTTTCGCCTGGGATATCGACTTCATCCGTGACATTCAGGAAGGGGATGCCTTTTCCGCCTTGGTGGAAAAGCGCTACCGCGACGGTCAGCCCGCCGGCTACGGGAGGATTCTCGCCGCCGAGTTCAACAATCAGGGGCAACCCTATCAGGCGATCCTCTTTCAGGACGGCGACAATCCGCCCCAGTATTACACGCCCGACGGCAAGGGGATGCGCAAGGCCTTTCTCAAAGCTCCCCTTAATTTCTCCCGGATTTCCTCCGGCTTCACGAAAAAGCGCTTTCATCCGGTGCTGCGGGTCTGGCGGCCGCATCTGGCCATCGATTATGCCGCGCCCACCGGCACCCCGGTGCGGACCGTGGCCGACGGCACCGTGGTCAAAAGGAGTTATGACCGTTCCAACGGCAACCTGGTGCGGGTGCGGCACGCCAACGGCTATGAAACGACCTATATCCACCTGAACAAGTTCGTCAAGGGCTTGAAAGTAGGCAAGCGGCTCAAACAGGGGGATCTGGTCGGTTATGTCGGCAGCACCGGCATCGCCACCGGGCCCCATCTCGACTTTCGCATGTTCAAGAACGGGCGGCCGATCAACCCGGCGACGGTCAAGTCGACCACCGCCGATCCGGTGTCAAAGGGGAATCTCGTCGCCTTCCAGGCCGAGGCGGTGCGCTTGCTCTCCGAGCTGGAAGGTGGCAATATCCAGCAGGCCCGGGTCGAAACCGCCGACGACGAGAAAAAACTTACGCCCTGACCGAAGGGTCCGGGCAAGAAGGAGACCTCATGTACACGGCCAAGGTCATGGACCATTTCGCCAATCCCCGCAATGTGGGGATCATTGAGGATGCGAATGTGGTGGTCCAGGTCGGCGATCCCGGCTGCGGGGACGGTCTGCTGATTTTCCTCAAGATCGAGGATGACTGCATCAGCGACATGAAGTACAAGATCTACGGCTGCGGTGCTGCCATCGCCACCTCCTCGATAGCGAGCGAGATGGCCATCGGCAAGACCCTCGATCAGGTGCTGGTCGAGGTGACCGAAGAGAAGATCGCCGAGGCCCTTGACGGGCTCCCCGACGAGAAGATGCACTGCTCCAATCTGGCCGCCAGCGCCCTGCGCGCCGCCATCGCCCAGTACCAAGACATTCAGCGAAAAAAAGCGGCCGCCGCCGGTTAGAAATATCCTTCGCCTATCCGTATGAAGATCGAAAAAGGCCATTTCCGAAAGAAATGGCCTTTTTTCCGTCTTTTCCAAGAAATTAACTGTAATTTCTGGGACAGAATTGCGGTCAGTCGACATACTTTTCTGAGACGGCAAGAAATTCCTGTTCGCGAGCCAGAAAGGCATCCACTACGGCGGGATCGAAATGTCGGCCCCGTTCCTCAACGATAATCCGGTGGCATTCGTCATGGGGTAGGGCTTCTTTGTAATAGCGCTTGGAGCGTAGTGCGTCATAGACATCAGCCAGAGCCATCAATCTTGCTCCGAGGGGAATCTCTTCCTCTTTTAATCCGTGGGGATAGCCTTGGCCGTTCCATTTTTCATGATGATAAAGGATTAGCTCGATGGCCCGCGAGAGAAACGAGTGGAAGCTGAGTTTTTCCTCGGCGCGTCTGAGAATTGTCGCACCATATTCGCAATGGCGTTGCATCTCGGCATACTCCTGATCGGTCAACTTGCCGGGTTTGCGCAGAATTGCGTCGGAAACCCCGACCTTCCCGATGTCATGGAGAGGCGCCGATTGGACCAGTTCGGCGATGGCGGTCGGGGAAAGTTCGGCACGATATTTGGGGTGACTGGCCAACTCCTCCGCCAAGATTTTCAAGTAATGGGTGGTGCGTTCCAAGTGATAGCCGGTTTCCACATCGTGGATTTCCGCCTGATGGGCGAGGGCGATAATGGTGACATCCTGGGTTTCAATCAGCTGCTGACTGGCTTTTTGCTGGCGGCGGTGGGCGTTGAGAAAAATGGTGAACAACAACAGGTAAAGGATGGCGCCGGCGGCGATAACGGTTAGCCAGACGGTTCGGGTGTTGCGGGCGATCTGCAAAAACAGGTCGCGGTCCGATTCGTACATTTCCACCACACCGACGGTACGATCTTCCAGCCAGACAGGTACGTAAATGGAAAGTACCTTGCCGTAGCCCTCATCCCCGATATTTTCCCGTTCCATCAACTCCTTGACGATGACCTGCAGTTCGCCGTTGAGAGCTCCATTCAGATTGCTATTGTCGGGAAACTTCTGTCCAATCTGTTCCGGATTGTTGCTCCAAAGGACTGTCGTATCGTTGGCCCAAAGCTTGACTCGGAAAACGGCCCCGAAATTTGTCAGCTCTTCGAGAAAATGGGCAGCGTCCGGTGGCAGCTCTCTTCCCGGAGGTGCCTTGAAAAACTGGTAAATTTCTGGTTGGCTATGGGTCAGGTGTTGGATCAGGAAGGGAAACATGCCTATGTGGGAGCGAATCAGGTGGTTAGTCACCTGGCGTGAGATGACGAAGCCTAACGCCAGAGTCACGGAAAGGACCACGGCAAAAATGATCAGGGTGTACTGTAAAATAATGTTATTTCTGATTTTTTTCACTTTGCCCCGCTCGACTAAAATCCCCCGGCAGCGGTAAATGATAAAGTAAGTTGCACAGCGAATCCAGTTTTAATTAGTTTTTTGGGGGTCTGGGTTGAGTAGTTTTTACTCCTTTCCGGTTACTCGTTAAAGATGTACTTCAATTCCTTTTTTACCTCCCGGGGGGTGATGCCGAAGGTTTCGCTCCAGGTTTTGGGGTCGCAGACGTTCCCTTCGAGCAGCATGGTCAGCTGACCGGAAGTGATGGGGAAGCGCGGCACCCCTTCGAGCAGGTTGACCATGGGTTTGACCAGGCACAGGGGCTGATGCAGCTTGAGCACCTTGCCTTTGCCGAGGGCGGCGCCAAAGGCGTCGAGCAGTTCGTCGTAAGTCAGGCTGGAGGGACCGCAGCAGCAGTAGCTCTGACCGATGCTTTCCGGCTTTGCCAGGGCGGCGACGAAGCCCGCCGCCACATCCTCCACCGCCACCGGGCTCATGCGGTACTGGCCGTCACCGAAGACCGGAACGACCGGCAGCTTGCGCACCAGGTCGGCGAGCATGTGCACGAATTCCCCCTTGGCGCCAAAGATCAAGGACGGCCGGAAGATGGTCCAGTCGAGCCCCGATGCGCGCACCAACTCCTCGCCCCGCCATTTGCTCTGATGATAGGGGGTGGCGGCATTTTCCCGGGAGCCGTTGGCGCTCATCTGCAGATAGCGGCGCACTCCCTGATTTTTCGCGGCTTCAAGCAGGTTGCGCGTCGTCTCGACGTGCAGTTTCTCGAAGGTGATGCCCTTAGCCGGGAGTTCACGGATGATGCCGACCAGGTGGATCACTGCCTCGCAGCCGGTCAGGGCTCCATCGAGGGAGGCGGGCTCGGTAGCGTCCCCCCGGCGGATGTCGAGTTCGGGATGGATCGGCAGCTTGTTTTCGCTGCCGGCGCGGACCAGGGCGCGGACCTCGTGCCCGGCCTCGAAAAGCTGTTTGAGCACTTCCTGACCGACGAAGCCGGTGCTGCCTGTGACAAAGACCTTCATGGGAACCTCCTTGACGTATCATCTGCATTGATCGGGTCAAAATCGCGACATAAAAGGGAGCCGTTGCGTTTTCCTTCCCGTCGCCTATCCCTTGATCACCGCCAGCGGGCGCAAGCGGGCGACGATTCTGCCGAGTCCAGCGCGGCGCACCACTGCGACCACCTCGGCGACATCCTTGTAGGCTTCGGAGATCTCCTCAGCCACCGTCGCCCGCCCGGCGGCGCGGATGAGGATGCCGCGCTCGGCCAGCTCCGTTTCGATGCGGCGGCCGTGGGCGGCCTTCTTCGCGGCGTGGCGGGAGAGAACCCGCCCGGCGCCGTGACAGGTCGAGCCGAAGGTTTCCGCCATCGCTCCTTCCGTTCCGACCAGCATGTAGGAATAGCGCCCCATGTCGCCGGGGATCAATACCGGCTGGCCGATGGCGCGGTAGGCCTCGGGGGTTTCCGGGTG
>DIVU01000110.1:0-3512 GCA_002423365.1 Desulfuromonadaceae bacterium UBA6124
CAAGCCGCCAAGACCGCCATGCCCGAGCAGGCATTTTTATCCGATGAACATCAGGTAGGATGCCGGTGAGCGAAGCGAACCGCATCAATGGCCTGCATCCTACGGAATCTTATATCTTCAGATCAGCCGGCTATCCGAGGCGTACCAGGAAGACCCCGGCGAGTATCACCAGCGCCGCCAGCACGCGGATGCGGCCGCAGCTTTCGCCGAGAAAGAGGACGCCGAAGAGGACGCCGAAGAGCAGGCCAACCTGGCGCACCGGCACGGCGTAGCTCAAGGGGGCGAGGGTGAGGGCGTAACGGAAAGAGATGAAGGAGCCCATCATGATCGGCCCCGAGAGCAGGATCAGCGGCAGGCTGTGCCGCCATTCCTTGGCGATGCGTCCGCGCTGCCCAGGGCGCAGGAGATTGGCGGACATGATCAGGAACATGAAGACGACCAGCAGGTAGGTGAAGTAGAGGGGGTGGTAGGCCATGACCCCGGTCTTGTCGATGACCGCGCCGACCGAGTAGACGAACCCGGCGGCCAGGGCCGCCTGCACCGAGGGGTTGCCGAGGTTGCGGAAGGGGCGCAGGATCTCGGCCGGAGAAAAGCGTCCGAGCTGGACGCAATAGGCGCCAAAAATGATCAGGCCGATGCCGGCGGCGCCGAGGGGGGAGAGGCTTTCGCCCAACAGCAGCACCCCCCAGATCGGCACGTAGATCATGGAGGTCTGGGCCAGGGGATAGGTCAGGGAGAGATCGCCCCCCTGGTAGGCGCGGCCGGTGAAGAGATGGTAGACGACGAAACAGATCGCCCCGCCCAGGCCGAGGAGCAAAATCCGTGGGGTCAGGGGGGGGAAGGGCTCGTTGACGAAAAGCAGGGCGAGATTGAAGAGTCCGCCGGAACAGCAGAACATCCACCAGATGAAGGCGGTCTTGTCCCGGCTGCGCTTGACCAGTAGGTTCCAGAGCGCGTGCATCAGGGCGGAAAAGATGACGAGGGTGAGGGCGAGGCTGCTCATGGCGGGATTCTAGCCGAAGGTCTCGGGATTAGCGAGAATAAAAACTGAGGCCAGAAAATTAGCCTTGGTAAAACGCGGGGGCTTTGTCATTGACACCCCGGCCCCGGTTGTTATGCTCAAGGCCGGTGCCCGGACCCCTTCCCGGCCGTCCTTTTAATCCCCCACCAGCTTTCGGAGGTTTCATGAACGCCATCCGCGAAGAACAGGATTCGATGGGGAGCATGCCCGTCCCCGCCGGCGCTCTCTACGGTGCCCAGACCGCCCGCGCCCTGGAAAACTTTCCCATCTCCGGCCTGCGCTTTTCTCGCCCCTTCCTGCGTGCCCTGGGGATGATCAAGCAGCGTGCCGCCCGGGTCAACCTGGAACTGGGGCTGCTGCACCGGGAACGGGCCATGGCGATCATGGAAGCGGCCGAGGAGGTCATCACCGGGGAGCTCGACGGGCACTTCGTCCTTGACATTTTTCAGACCGGTTCGGGAACGAGCACCAACATGAACGCCAACGAAGTCATCGCCAACCGGGCCATCCAGTTGCTCGGGCAGGTCGAAGGCGGCCGGGCGGTTCATCCCAACGACCACGTCAACCTCGGCCAGTCGAGCAACGACGTCATCCCCACCGCCTTGCACCTGGCCGCCGCCGTGGAGATCCGGCAAAGCCTCCTGCCGGCCCTTGCCGAACTGCGCCGGGGACTCGAAGAAAAGGCCGCCGCCTTCGACGATATCGTCAAGATCGGCCGCACCCATCTGCAGGACGCCACGCCGATCCGCCTCGGCCAGGTCTTTTCCGGCTACACCCGCCAGCTGGAACTGGCCGACCGCCGCCTGGAACAGGCCCTGGCGGGACTGTACGAACTGCCCTTGGGCGGCACCGCCGTCGGTACCGGCATCAACACCCATCCCGAGTTCGCCGGGCGGGTCATTGCCGGCCTAGCCGAAACCACCGGCCTGCCCTTCGTCGAAGCGGCCAACCACTTCGAGGCGCAGGCGGCCAAGGATGCCGTGGTCATGGCGAGCGGCGCCCTGAAAGCCTGCGCCGTGGCCCTGTACAAGATTGCCAACGATATCCGTCTGCTCGGTAGCGGCCCGCGCTGCGGCCTCGGCGAACTGCTGCTGCCGCCGGTCCAGCCGGGAAGTTCGATCATGCCCGGCAAGGTCAATCCGGTGATGGCCGAAGCCCTCATCCAGGCCTGCGCCCAGGTGATTGGCAACGATGCCGCCATCACCCTCGGCGGGTTGGGAAGCAACTTCGAGCTCAACGTGATGATGCCGCTCATGACCCACAACCTGCTGCAAGCGATCGAACTGCTGAGTCGCGCCTCTCGTCAGTTCCAGACAAAATGCGTCCAGGATCTGCAAGCCGCCCGCAAACGTTGCGAATCGCTGGTGGAACAGAGCCTGGCCATGGTCACGTCCCTCGCCCCGGTCATCGGTTACGACCGCGCCGCCGCCCTGGCCAAGCAGGCCTGGGAGAGCGGGCGCACGGTGCGGGAGGTCGCCCTGGCCGAGCGGCTCCTCTCCGAAGAGGAATTAACGCGGATTCTCGACCCCCGGCCGATGACCGAGCCGGGCATCGCCGGGCGTTCGTAGATGGATGAAAGTGAGGGGTCTCCTCACCCCTCACGGCTTCAGGCGCGGCGCAGGACGTCGAGAATCTCCTCGCCGAGCACCTGGCGCTGCCAGTTCTTCAAGCCGGCGACCTGCTCCAGTTGGGTCGGAGTTTGAGGCACCTGCCGGGCCAGGCTTTCGAGCAGGCCGTTGTTGATCAGCACCCCGGGGTCGATCTCCAGCGCCTCGGCCCGCTGCTTGCGCCAGGCCTTGAGGGTCGCCATGCGCTTGTCCACCGCCGGGTCCTTCTCTTGGCGCGGCGTGCGCGGATAGACCGGCAGGCGCTCGGCGGGGACCGCCAGCCCGGCGGCGACCGCCGCCAGCAGCTTCTTGCCGAAGCGCTCCACCAGCTTGGCGAAGAGTCCTTCTACCGCCGCCAGTTCCTCCAGGGTTTTCGGCGCCTTGCGCGCCACCTCCAGCAGTTGTGCCCCGCCCAGCACCTTGAAGGGGGGACGGTCACGCCGCTTGGCCTCGGCCTCGCGCCATTGCAGCAGCTCTTCGAGAATCGCCAGCTGCCGCCGGTCGAGGGTGCCGGCGCCCTTGGCGCGCAGGAACAGGGGGCCGTCATTGTCGGCGAAGCGGACCTGCTCCAGCAGGGCGAACTCCTCCGCCACCCACTCCAGCCGTCCTTTTTCCCGCAAACGCCCTTCCAGCAGCTCCGCCAAACCGTGCAGATGGCGGGTATCCTCCGCCGCGTAGCGGATCATTTCGCCGGAGAGGGGGCGTTGCGACCAGTCGGCGCGCTGAAACTGTTTGTCGAGGGTGACGCCGAAATACTTGCCGAGGATGTCGGCCAGCCCGACCTTCTCCTCGCCGAGAAACTGGCAGGCGATCATGGTGTCGAAGAGCCCGCGCACCTCGAAGCCGAAATCCCGGTTCAGGCAGCGGATGTCGTAATCGGCGGC
>DIVU01000110.1:3585-6475 GCA_002423365.1 Desulfuromonadaceae bacterium UBA6124
CGCGCCAGTTCGGCGGCGAAGCGGGCGACGGCGGCGCGATCGGTGAGAATCGGGGTGTCGGGCATAGCGTTTTCTCCAAAAGAAGCGGGCCGGAGGCAAATGCCGCGCCGGCCCGGGGCAGGTCGGAAAAGGGCGGGGAAGCCTTCAGGTTTTTTTCGCTTTGAAGGCATCCCGGCAGCGGGTCGAGCAGAAGTAATGGCGCTCGCCGTCGATGATCTTTTCCAGCGCTTCCCCCTTGGGCAAGTAGGTCCCACAGTGGGGGTCGCGCACCATCTCCTCCCCCTGGCGGGTCTTCTCCGGCGGGATGGACGAGGTGCCGTCGCCGAGGGAGCGGCGCAGCATGGTGTAGAGCGTATAGGCGAGAAAACCGAGCAGGGCGAAAATCAGCAGTTTGATCATGGGATCACCAGGGGTCGGGCAGGCGTTGCACGCATGCCGGGTCGTCGAGATCGGCGAGCAGTTCGCCGATGGTGCGTTGCAGAAGCGGATGGCGCAGGTCGGCGGTCAGTTCCGCCAGGGGCGCCAGTACGAAGCGGCGCTGATGCAGGCGCGGATGGGGCAGGGTCAGCCCGGGCCGGTCGCAAAGAACTCCGTCGTAAAGGAGCAGATCGATATCGAGGGTGCGCGGCCCCCAAGGTTCCAGCCGCTGGCGACCGAAGTGGGCTTCCAGGTCGAGGCAGAGAGCCAGCAGTTCTTCCGGGGAAAGCTCCGTGGTCACCCGCAGCACCCCATTGAGGTAGGGGGGCTGGCCGGGCGGGCCGCCGACCGCTTCGGTACGGTAGAGGGACGACGCGGCGTCGATGCGGACCCCTTCCGCCTCGGCGAGGAGGCGGCGGGCGGCGCGGAAGGTGGCGAGGCAAGCGCCGAGGTTGGCGCCGAAGGCCAGATAGGCGGTGTGCATGAACTCTCCCAGAAAGACCGAGGGCGATTAAAGCACAGCTTCCGGCGGCGGGTCAACCGTGCCGCCCCGTGCTTGCCAGAAGATAACGGCCGTGGTACTCCTGACGGCAAAGGAGACGCTCTATGGACTTTACCCTGACTCTCGGCGTCGAAGACCTCGACCGCACCGCCTTTTTTTACGGCGAGATCCTCGGCCTGCCCATCGAAACCCGCATCCCGGGCCCGGGGCATCCACCCCTGTTGCTGCTGCGCCGGGGGGACGCCACCCTCCTCTTCCGCCCGCTGGAGGTGCTCGAAGCCCGCCATCCGGCCCTTTTCCAGAACCTTTCCCGCCATCCCCTCGGGGTCGGAGCGACCCTGGAGTTCACCCTCCCCGACCTGCGGCCGCTGCTGCGCGCCGTCGAGCGCCATCAGCTGCAACCGCTCTACGAGCTGGAGGATACCGAATACGACCGCGAGGAGCTCTGGCTGCACGACCCGGACGGCTATCTGGTCATTCTCACCCGGGAGGGGAAGGGCAAGGCGTGATATGCTTTTGCTCATATCTTCATCGGGGGAAGGAGGCGCATGAGCGATTCGAGAAGCAAGGATAAACTCGCCCACCGCGAGGCCGTCGTCGGTGTCATCGACACCCTGGCCGAGCGCTACCTGCGGGGGAAGATCCAGGCCATCCGCCTAGCCATAATCGGCCTGCTTGCCGACGGGCACATCCTGCTGGAGGATATCCCCGGCCTCGGCAAGACCACCCTGGCGTTGGCTCTGTCCCGGGTGCTCGGCCTCGATTTCGGCCGCATCCAGTGTACCTCCGACCTGCTTCCCAGCGACATCACCGGGCTTTCCATCTTCGACCGCGAGCAGGGGCAGTTCAAGTTCGTGCCGGGGCCGATCTTCAGCAATCTGCTCCTGGTCGATGAAATCAACCGGGCCATGCCCCGTACCCAGAGCGCCCTGCTCGAAGCCATGGAAGAGGGGCGGGTGACGGTGGAGGGGGTGACCTATCCCCTGCCCGAGCCTTTCATGGTCGTGGCCACCCAGAACCCGGTGGAGCAGGTCGGCACCTACCCCCTCCCCGAATCCCAGCTCGATCGCTTCAGCCTCTGCACCGGCATCGGCTATCCGCCGGAAGCGGTGGAAAAGTCGATCATTCGCAGCGGCGGCATCCGTGAGCAGTTGCGCGAGCTGCAACCGCTGATCAGCCACGAGCAGATTCTCGAAGCCAAGGCGGCGGTGCGGGATCAGGTCTACCTCTCGGAAAAGGTCACCGACTATCTCTTTGCTCTGATCGCCGCCACCCGCGAAAGCCCGCTGATCCTTTCGGGCATCTCGACCCGGGGCGGCCTGACCCTGGCCGCCGCCGCCAAGGCCGCCGCCTACCTCGACGGCCGCGATCACGTCCTGCCCGAGGATGTCAAGGCCGTGGCCCTGGCCGGCGGCGCCCACCGGCTCATCCTGCGTCCGGAACAGGAAACCCTCGGCAAGCGGGAGGTGCTCAAATCGCTGCTGCAAAAAATTCCCGTGCCCCGGGCCTGAAACTCACCCCGGCCGGGATTCTCTACATCCTGCTGACCCTGCTGCTCGGCTTTGGCGCGGTCAACACCGGCAACAATCTCCTCTATCTGCTGATTTCGGCGCTGCTCGGCTTCATGGCGGTTTCCGGCTTTCTCGGCAAGGGGAACCTCGGCCGTCCGCATATCCACCTGCTGCTCCCCGACGAGATCTATGCCGGGCGGCCGGTGACGGCGCGGCTGCGGCTGCGCAACGACAAACGGTTGCCGGTCTTTCTGCTGCGGGTCAGGATTCTCGACGGCAGCGCTCTCTTTCTCGTGGTCGGCGGCAAGGAAACCGCCGAAACGGAGATTTCCCTGGGCTTTCCCGCCCGCGGCCGGCAGACCATCGACGGCGCCCGTCTCAGTTCGATCTTCCCGGTCAACTTCTTCGTACGCTCCCGCTACCTTCCCCTCGACCAGCCGGTGCTGGTCTTCCCCGCCCC
>DIVU01000110.1:6534-11366 GCA_002423365.1 Desulfuromonadaceae bacterium UBA6124
TATCGCGGCGGCGAACCCCTCAAGCTGATCCACTGGAAGCTCTCCGCCCGCACTGGTCGCCTGCTGGTCAAGGAGCTGGCCGCGACCGCCGTCGAGCCGGTGGTCATCGATCCCGAACAATTGCCGGGGCGCGGTCTCGAAGAGCGCTTGCAGGGGGCGGCTTATCTGGTCAATCGCTATGTCCGCGCCGAGCGCCCGGTGGGCCTGCGTCTCGGCGGAAGGCTGCTGCGGCCGGGCTTGACCCGCGCCCATCGTCTGCGCCTGCTGGCCGCCCTGGGGAGCCATGGTCAGGATTAGCACCCTTCTCGATATCCTCGCGGCACTGGTCAGCCTGGCCGGGGTCGCCCCCCTCTATTCCTTTCTCGACGGCGGGGCGCGCCTCCTCTTTCCCCTCGCCCTGCTCGCCGGACTGCTGCGCAGTCGGTGGCCCGGCCTCGTTCTGCCGACGATACCGGCGACCCTGACAGCCCTGGCCGTTCTCGCCTACTATCTCCCCCAGGTCAGCCGCGTCAGTCTGGTCGAACCGGCGGTCAACGTCCTCGTCCTGCTCCTTTGCCTGCGGCTGGTCACCGAACGCAGCGGGCGCAACTATCTGCAACTCTTCGTCCTGGCGATTTTCGCCCTGGCCGGTTCCTCGCTGCTTACCCTCGAACTCGGCTATCTTTTCTATCTGGTGGTGCAGGTGACGCTGGTCACCGTCGGCCTGGTCCTCCTCAGCTTTCACGGCGAGGACCCCGAACTGCGCCTCGAGCGCCGGCCCCTGCGTCAGGTGCTGGCCGTCGCCCTGCTGCTGCCGGCGGCCTCCCTGGTGCTGATGCTCGGCTTTTTCGTCATTCTGCCCCGCACCGAACAGCCCCTCTGGCACTTTCTCAATCCCCCCGCGAGCGCCGAGGTCGGCTTCAGCGATCAGGTGAGTCCCGGCCATTACGCTGAGATGTCAGCCACCGGCGACATCGCCTTTCGCGTCGCCGGACCGCAACTGCCGATGGCGCAGCGCTACTGGCGGACCATCGTTCTCAACGCCCTGAACGGGCAGACCTGGGTGCGGGAAACGCCCCCCTCCGGCGCCGTCACCAAGGTGGTTGGCGACGGGCAGGTGGAACTGGAGTTCTTCGCCGCCCCCCGTCAGGGGCGCTATCTGCCGACCCTCGACCTGCCCCTGGCGCTTGCGCAAGTGCGTTCCCGGGAGCTGGGGGAGGGGGTGTACGCGACCCATCGCACCAGCGACCGGCAGATCCGCTACCGACAAACGGCCGTTCCCGACGGGGTGCTGATGGAGCGGGGGCGGATCGACCGCGACTTCTACCTGCGCCCACCGACACTGGTTTCGCCACGGGTCGCTGCCGTTGCCGAAGAGATCGCCGGAGAGAGTGGGGATGTCGCCGCTCGGGTCGCCGCCCTTGAAGGCTTTTTTCTGCGGCAGGATCTCCAGTACGCGACCAGCGATCTGCCCGAAGGAGAGGATCCGGTCGATGCCTTTCTCTTCGAGAAGAAGCGCGGCTATTGCGAATACTTCGCCTCGGCCTTCGCCCAGTTGGCGCGCCTTTCCGGGGTTCCGGCGCGGCTGGTGGGGGGCTATTACGGCGGCGAGTACAATGCCTTCGGCGGCTACTATTCGGTGGCGGAGGCTACCGCCCACGTCTGGGTCGAGGTGCTGCACGAGGACGGCCGCTGGCAGCGGCTCGATCCCACCCGCCTGGCCGCCAACGCCGCCGGCGACTTTCTCGGCGCCCGCTCGCGAGGGCCCGGCCTGGCCCGACGCCTGGCCGACGGCATCGACTACTTCTGGACCCAGGCGGTCATCACCTACGACTTTGGCCGGCAATGGGAAGCGGTAAAGAGCGTGCGGGATCAGTTGCGCAGGCGGACCGCGCCGTCCGCCGCCGCTTCCGAGCCGCGCCCATTGGGCGCGCCCCTGGCCTGGGCGCTGGTCCTGGCGGCCTTGGTCTACGGCGGCCTGCGTCTGTGGCGGCGCGGCACCAGCCGCGAGGAACGGCTGCTGCGCAAATTTCTGCGCCGGACGGCGAAACGCCACGGTCTGGCGGCGATCCCCGACTCCGTCGGCCTGCACGAACTGGCCGAACGGCTCGATGATCCCCAGGCCCGGGAATTCGCCGAACTCTACGGCGGCGCGATCTATCGCGACCGGAAGCTGGGGGAGGGAGAGTACAGGAGACTGCGGGAAATTGTGCGGGAGATGAGAAAGGACAGGCTGAAGACCGAAGNNGAAGGAAGGCGAAAGGGTTTTGCTTTTTCCTTCAGTCTTCAGTCTTCAGTCTGCTTTTGCCTCTTCTCCTTGGCCTGCGGCGTTTGGGGCGGGGGCTTTCGCTGTTTTTACGTTGCAGCAATTCTTCGTCCTGGCGCAGGGCGAGGCGCCAGTCTTCGGCCAGGGCGGTGCCGTTCGGGTCGTCGGTGTGCCACAGGGAGAAGAATTCCAGCGACTGGGGGGTCATGGGGTGCTGGAGAAAGCGCCGTTCGCCGCGCTTGCCGAGGCCGCGGGCGAGGCGGAAAAAGCCGATCAGCAGTTCCCGCGCCTGATGGCGGGTGCCGTGGCTGATGTGGAAGTAGTTGCAGTGGGGGGTGAGAATCAGCCCGGCGATGCGCACCGCGTCGGTGACCGTGGCCTCCCCCTCGGGGGGGCAGGCGCGCAAAAAGCGGTCGAGAAAGAGGGCGGCGAGGGCGAAGTGTTCCTCGACTGGTGTGCCGGCGGCGGTGCGGAGGTCGATGCGGTCGAGCAGGGTGAAGGTCGCTTCCTCGGCCTCGTAGCCGGCGAGCAGATGGGGGAGCAGCCCCATCCCCTGGGCGTTGCGCAGCACCTGTCCGGCGACCCGGTGGCGGAAGAGCTCCATCAGTTCCTCGCGGATGCGGGCCGGGGCCGCCTCGGCGATGAGCGGGGCGCGCTGATAAATCCCCTGGCGCACGCTGTCGTCGAGAGAAAAGCCGAGGCGGGCGGAGAACTCCAGGGCGCGGAGCATGCGCACCGGGTCCTCGGTGAAGCGCACCAAGGGGTCGCCGATCACCCGCAGACGGCGCGCGGCGAGATCGGCCAGCCCGCCGACGTAGTCGATGATGGAGAAGGTCTGGATATCGTAAAACAGGGCGTTGATGGTGAAATCCCGGCGGAAGGCGTCTTCCTGGGGGGTGCCGAAGACATTTTCGCTGAAGAAGAAGTGATCGGCGGGATCTTCCGGCAGGTCGTCGGGCTGGGCCTGACGGCGGAAGGTGGCGACCTCGATCACCTCATGGGCGCCGAAACGCACATGGGCGAGGCGGAAGCGCCGGCCGACCAGAAAGCAGTTGCGGAAGAGCTTCTTGACCTGATTGGGGGTGGCGTCGGTGCCGACGTCGAAATCTTTGGGGGTGCGTTCTAAAAGCAGGTCGCGCACGCCGCCGCCGACCAGATAGGCCTTGTAGCCCTGGCGCGACAGGCGATAGAGCACCTTGAGGGTGTTTTCGTCGATGTTCTTGCGGGAGATGCCGTGCTCGGCCCGGGGGACGATGACGGGCTGAATAGCCGTTGGATTTTCCGGGGTGTCGATCATGGTCGAAATAGCAGTCGCTTTCGGAGGTGGGCAAAACGCCGCCAATGTAGCAAATGCCCGTAGGAAATGAAAGTTTTAAAAAACCAGGCCTTGCCAGGGAAGGCGCCGGTCCCTAGAATGCCGACTGCCCATGACCACTAACGCGACCACGGAAAGCCGCCACCATGAACGATACGCCACCCAACCTGCTGGTGATTCTCGGTCCGACCGCCTCGGGAAAAACCCGTCTCGGTGTCGGCGCCGCCCGCGCTTTGAACGGGGAGATCCTTTCCGCCGACTCCCGTCAGGTCTATCGGGGGATGGATATCGGCACCGGCAAGGATCTGGCCGAGTACGGCGAGATCCCCCATCACTTGATCGACATCGTCGATCCCGGCGACGAGTTCAACGTCTTCGAGTTTCAGCGGCGCTTCTTCGCGGCCTTCGCCGAGATTCGCGGACGGGACAAGCTGCCGGTGCTGGTCGGCGGCACTGGCCTCTATCTCGATGCCGTGCTGCGCGGCTACCGGCTGGTGGAAGTGCCGGAGAACCCCGAATTGCGCCGGCAACTGGCGCCCCTTTCCCTGGAACAGCTCGCCATCCGCCTGGCGGTGCTGCGCCCCCGGCTGCACAACAGCACCGACACCCTCGACCGCGAGCGGTTGCTGCGCGCCATCGAGATCGCCGAGGGGGAAGAAGCCGCGAGCGCCGACTTGCTCCCCTTGCCGGAACTGCGGCCGCTGGTCTGCGGCGTGCGCTGGGAACGCAAGATCCTGCACCGGCGCATCGATATCCGCCTTAAAGAACGCCTCGCCCAGGGGATGATCGAAGAGGTCGAAGGCCTGCACCGCTCCGGCGTGCCCTACGAGACCCTCGAATTCTACGGCCTCGAATACCGCTTCGTCGCCCAGTACCTGCAAGGGCAGCTCAACCGCAACGACATGAGCCAGAAGCTGGCGAGCACCATCCACCAGTTCGCCAAGCGCCAGGAGACCTGGTNNCTCGCCCTCTGGCGGCGGCAGACTACCTGACCCGAAAAAGTGGTTTCACCACGGAGGCACCGAGGACACAGAGTAAAACCGGAGGATTAAGGCCTTGGGGGGGGATTGTTTTTATCCCCTTTATCCCTGTAAAACTTGAAGTTTTCCTACTGAAAAAGCCGGGCAACACGGAGGATCCGTGCCGCTTACGAGGCTATCCAAGATTCTGATTTCTCTGTGATCACTGTGGCTCTGTGGTGATTAAGCACCAATACTTGCGTGAAGGATTTGCTTATGCCGATCTCCGAAATTCGCCTGCAGTTGCCGGACT
>DIVU01000161.1 GCA_002423365.1 Desulfuromonadaceae bacterium UBA6124
CGACGTCGGGCGGGCGGAGCAGGCCCGGGTCCGGGCGGAGACACGCCTGCACGACTGGGAGGCCGGCGACGAGACCGTCGACCAGCCCCGCGCCCTGGCCGCGCTCCAGCGCGCCCTGGCCCGCCTGGAGGTGGCGCCCAGGCGCGAGTGAGTCTGCCCGGGGTCACAGCTCGTCGCTGATTCCTCCGCCCCCGGTCCCTTCCCCCGCCGCGCCGCCCCCCTGGCCCTCCTCGGCCATGGCCTCCTCGACGACCTGATCGAAGTCCTCGCCGAGATCCTCGCCCATCTCCTTCCCCATCTTCTTGGCCCAGCGGGCGACGCTGGCGGGGTCGTTCTCGTCCAGATCGCCAAAGCTGGTCGGATCGGCCAGGGCCTCCAGCCGGGCCTCCTCCGACTTGACCCGGGCAAAGCGGGACATCAGGCGGTCGAGCTTCTTCCCGCCGCAGCGGGGGCAGACGGGCGTGGGCGGATTCGAGATGCTGCGCACCAGGAGGCTCACCCGGCGGCGGCAGTCTTTGCAGAGATACTCGTAGATGGGCACGGCGCCTACTCCTTCAAGGCCGGTGAAGCGACAGCGGACTCCTCGTCCGCCGCGGGGGGTTTCCGATGCGGGCCCGACGGCCCCTTGCCGCCGGCCGAATCGAGCGGCAGGTGGCTGGCGGCGACCGCCTCGGCCAGGCGGCGCAGCCGGTGGCGCAGCGCGACCGGCTCCAGCACCTCGGCGGTTCCGCCGCAGGCCAGCAGCCACGGCAGGAACTCCTCCGGGTCGAAGGTTCCGACGGTGAAGACCACGCTACCGTCCTGGCCGTCCTCCCAGAGGAGGGCCCCGACGGGCGGATGCCGGCGCAGGGTCTGGGCCAGCGGCGGCCGGCAGAGGAGCCGGAGCCACTGGACGACGGCCGCCGTCGGGCCTTCCCGGCGGAGATGGCGCGCCAGCAGCCGGTCGGAGATCGGCTCGAATCTCCGGCGCTGGATGGCGACCTCGTGCAGGCGCGCCACGGGGATCCACGCCAGCCGCCGCCGGTCGTGGCAGTATGCCAGCAGGTCCCAGCCCGCGGCGGTCGGGGTCAGCCGGTACGGGTCCACCAGGCGGCCGGCCGCCGGCTTGCCCCCCCGCCCGAGCGAGAGCAGCTTGACGGATCGCTCCTGCTGGATGGCCGCGGTCAGGGCCGTCACGCAGGCCTCCAGCCGCGGATCCTTGCCGGGCGGCAGCTCCAGCGAGAGCTGCCGCTCCGGGCTGGGGGGGGCCGGCCTGGCCGCCAGCGCCTGCTGCAGCTTCCGGGTGGCCGTGGCAAGCGGCTGCGCCGCCGCCGGATCGGCCTGGGGGATCGTCCGCTGGGCGGCGAGCTGGAGCGCCAGGGCCTCGTCCGTGCTGAGCCCGACCGGCGGCACGAGGGCCGGGGCCGCCAGGCGGTACCCCTGATCGAAGAAGACCGGCAGCCCGGCGGCGGCGAGCGCGTCCAGGTCGCGGCGGAGGGTCCGCTCCGAGACGCCGCAGCCCCTGGCCAGGGACTCGGCGTCCGCCCCGGGGTGGTCGTGGAGCAGCTCCACCAGCCTGACGATCCGCTCGGCTCGTCGCACGGCTCTCCTCCCGGACGGGCGGCCGAGAGACGGGAACTCCCCATCCCCTGGCCAAGATTCCTGCGAGCCCGGACCTTATTGTCAATCGCCTGCCGCCAACAGGCAATAGCAGACAACCGCGGTCTCTGTCAAGGTGTCAGCGGGGGCATGGCTTGCGGCACCCCTGGAGCTCCCGTCCGTCAGGCGGAGGGCCGACAGCCGTCCGGAGCAGGGGCAATTCTCCTTGACACCCCCGCGGTATTTCAGTACCGTACGCCTCGTTCTTCGCGCGCGTCGAAGCCGCCGGGGACCTGGCAATTTGCGTGTTCCCGGCTCGCGGCGCGCGCCAGTTTCCAGATGGGCAGGTAGCTCAGTTGGTAGAGCACGNNCACGGGACTGAAAATCCCGGTGTCGGCAGTTCAATTCTGCCCCTGCCCACCACAGTTTCAACAGGTTAACGCGGCCCCTCGGCCGCGTTTTCCTTTTCTATGCCCGCCACTCTGCCCGCCGCGTCCAAGGGCGAAACCGTCAGCCGCTTGGCGGCCACCCGCAAGTTGAGGTGCGATCCGGCCTCTCCGGCCCGGTTGCCCTCCTTTGTGTTCGCCATCGCATGCAAGCAGGAAGTCCACGGAAACCGGATCGATTACAAGTATCTTCTGCACCTACGTCCGCCCAGACTACGTCCCCCCAGACTCCTCCAACAACCCGGAGAGAACTCGGGCCTCTCTTGCCTTCGCGTCCTGCGCGTCTCGGCCCAAGCCCTTTTCCGTTGCCTCGCCCCGCGCCATTCACTAGGATAGCAGCCATGCAAGAAACGGGAGGCGTTGTGGGGCGTCAGAGGGGGGTCCCTCCTCCGAAAAAGATCGTCATCATTGCCGGCCCGAACGGGGCGGGGAAAATACGTTTGCCCGGGAGTACTTGCCCCGCGAGGCCGACTGCCCTGATTTCATCAACGTGGATCTGATCGCGGCCGGCCTCTCCCCCTTCGACCCGGCACGGGCCGCCCTCCAAGCCGGACGGGTGATGCTCCAGGAGATCCGACGTCGCGTCCGGGCCGGTGAGAGTTTTGCCTTCGAGACCACCCTGTCTGGCCGGCAATACGCGCGGTGGATCTCCCGGTGGCAGGCGGCCGGGTACCATGTGAAGTTGATCTTCCTCCAGTTGCCCACTGTCGATCTGGCCCTGGCCCGGGTCGCCGCCCGGGTAGCTCAAGGGGGGCACGAGGTGCCAGCGGTTGTGGTGCGACGCCGCTTCACCGCAGGCTGGCAGCACTTCCAGGCACTCTATCGCCCCCTCGTCGATTGCTGGATCGTGTACGACACTGCCGAGGCGAAGCCGCGTCCCCTCGCCTCAGGAGATAAGCGATGAGTCAGCGCCTATTACAGTCCCGCGACCCCGACATCCTCGCCAGCGAAGCCGCCCTGCGGCGTGCCGCCCGGCGCGCCCGGGCCATTGGCCGTCAGACCGGCGCGCCCGTGTACGTGCTCAAGGCGGGCCGGATCGTCGATCTTACGCCGGCGCGCAAGGTTTCTTCGCGATCCAGATAGTCCGCCGTCATCCGGATCAGTCATCCGCCATCATCCGGGACCCGGCCGTGTCTTGGCGGAGGATGAGGGGACCGGTTCCGTACAAGTTGATACAGTTGACATCGTCCCCTAACTTGACACGTGAGGGCTGTTCTCGCGAGGACTCGGCATGAGTCCGGAACACGCTGGCCCCGACCGCTGGCATCAGTCCGGTTTCCCTTGACCCGCTCCGCCCGTCGGCAGTAAGGTCCCCCCGTTCGTCCCAGACCCCTCCCGCATCCGCCAAGCCGGAGGATCAGCGTGACGGCAAGCGCAAGTACCCAGCGCACCCCACGACCCTTCGCGGCAATCATCGCCGCCAAGGGTCGAATTGTTTCCTGCGTGCAAGGCAATCCGACCGGCTAAGGACGCAACATGCTGAACATGGAAACGTCCCGGATGACGTCCCGGATGAGAGGAGCTCGTTCTCCATGGTGAGCTCCCCGATCCGCTGCATGGCGGTGTCCAGGGCGGCCTGGGTGGCATCGCCGCCCCGAGCCTTCAACGCGCCCTCGAGCCCCTGGAGCGCCTGCTCCCGCCACCGGGCCAACCGGTACGACGGGACGCCGAGTTCGCGGGACAGCGCCTCCAGCGCTTCGCCCCGGAGGAGGCGGAGTACCACCTCCCGCTTCCGCGCCACACTCCACCGCTGGCCAGGGGCCAACGGCCCGACCGGCGGGCACCCTCAGCTTGCGGCCCCTCGCCTCCAGGTTTGCTGCTGCTCGCGCCTGCTCCTGCTGCCGTCTGGTCTTTCGGCTTGTTGGTCATCGGATCCCGATCCTCCTTGGGTGCACAGATTTACCACAGATTTACCGCAAATCCGTGTCCAGGGAAACCGGTGTCGCTATAGTCGGCTGATGCCCTTGAAGAACGGATTTTTGTGGCGGTGCGGCGTGGGCCGTTGTCCAAGTCCGAAATTGCCGTCGCAGTTGGCAAGCAGGCGGTGGACGGTCAACCCCATTCCGCTGTCCGGCAGTTGCTCAAGACGGGACTCATCGCATACATGCTGTCCGACAAGCCCAACAGCCGGCTGCAAAAGTACCGGCTGACCCTGGCCGGAGAGCGCGCGCTGAGGGAGCAGTTTCGCGAGCGATGAGAATGCCGTTTAGCCGCCGGTGGCAGATGTGCGGTTGGCGAACAGAATTAACCCACCCGCCATCTGTGAGGCAGACCGAGAAGAAATCACTCCTCCTTTGGTGGCTCTTGCCGCTGCAGCGCAGTGTACGGTCTAGTAAACGGCAGCATACTTTTCGGTCAGCGATTCTCTTGCAGCGTACAGTTTTGCTTTAGATCTCACCAGCCACCACCAGGCGGCTCCAATACTCAATGCCAAAATCAACAATGATAGAACAGTCGCGATCGAGAAGTACGAAATCGTGATGCGCGTGGCAGGTTCTATCCGGACCAATTCAACACTACCCTCCGGTATGACAGACAGCAGTGCGTACACAATCCAAAAGGCTGCCGCTGCGAGGATGATTACAATTTCCCACAATACAAAACCCAAATTGGAGAGCGGCGGCAATGCTGGTGTGGTTGGGAGTAAGAGGTAATTGGCAAGCAGCCCGTCTTGCTCAACAAAGTAACGGCGCATCAGGTTCACGCATCGCGCATAGAGGTACTGCTCCAAGCGTGCGTTAAGCAGCGCCAACGCTATTACAGCATCCAGAATGGCCACCACGATCATCAGCGTGGGGACGAAATGAGGATCAAGCGGAGTCGATCTCTCTCGAGTAAGCAGCGTCGCCATAGTCAGAGGAACCGCATTGATACCCAGGAAGTAGTTGAATATTCTGACTTGCACATCGTGCAACTTGCCAAAGGCGGAGGATATATTTCTGTACTCTTCAAGGACGAATACTGCAGATGGCTGGGTGGTGCGGTCATCAGACGGAACACTGTCTTCTTGCTCCACGGTGGACCCCCTTGGAGATGAAAGGCTGGGCTGTGCTGACACGTCAGTTCACGTCAATCCCCTTGGCTGATCTTCTGTGCCTAGACACGGAACCGCATGTTGGCCCGAGAGAGGGCAATATCGTACGCCTGCCGGAAGTCGAAATCAACAAGGGCCCCTGCCGCGGCGCAAGCCGCGGTCAGTTTCCCATCAGGATACTGCGAAACGTCTATGGAAACGGTCGCTACACTGCAAGACGCAAAAAAGTGGTTGACTTGGGAAGAATATGCAGTATTTTGCTGCACTATGCATTTACACACTGCAGTCGACATTCCTGGAATTCTGGGCTACTGCGGTGCTTTCAAGGTGTTCCTCGCCTCGGCGCCGGCCTCCCTCCTGACCTCCCTCTCGATCACAGACGTACTCGACGAGGATACCGGTAAAGGCTACCAGCGGCCCTATAACAAGTGGCACAGCCTTGATTTCCGCCGTTACATCGTCCAACCTAGCGCCTCGACCATACCCCTCGTCTTTAATCTTCGCCCGGAATTCCGCAAGCGCTGGCGCCTGCTTCACCACCAGGGTGGCCCGCCCATCTTGCGCCTCCATCGCGGACAGCCTTGCCTTGCGGTGGTGGACGGCCAGCATCGGTTAGGCCAACTGTCGGACTTGACCGTCCCTCTCGCGTTTATGGCCTACATCGGCTTGGATGTGCGGTCAGAGATGTCCTTGTTCTCGACCATCAACAGCAAGTCCAGAGGCCTTGCGTCTTCGCTCACTGATTACCTATACAGTTCGTTGACAGACGACTTGCTCCAAGAGGCTCCTCATCTGCTCCTTGCCAGACGTCTCAACGAGGACCCATCGTCGCCTTGGTTCAAGCTCATCCGGTATGGCGGCACGTCTACATCCAGCCCACATCGCCGGGTTTCTCTAAGGATGATGCAAAAGAGTATCGGGCGATTTCTGAAGAAGATCAGAGGTGCCGGGGCGAAGCCGGTTGATGACTGCTACCGAGTGATCCTCGCCTTTTGGACCGCTGTTCGAGATACGTTCCCTGATGAGTGGCAGGACCCGAGACGCCACATTCTTACGAAGGGTCTAGGGCTTTACTCTTTGATGCTCTTACTCACCGATCTTGCTGAATCTCGCCAGTTCTCCGAACTGACACAACTGGAATTCTATCGGTTGCTCGAACCGCTCAGGACTGGAATTGATTGGGGTTCGCGCGGTACCTTCGCTCAGGCCGGTGGCCACAAGGGAGCGGTTCAAGTGTATTTGACCCTGAAGGAGAAGATCTTCGATGCGCGTTCTTCTCGTTGAACCGGCTTATCGGCGAAGGGCATTGCAGACAGCGGCGGAGTCCGCCGATTGGTCTGATAACGGGAGCAGGGTGGACGACGAAAGGTTGTGGTATCCACCACTTGGACTCCTAAAGTTGTCTCGCTATCACAAGCTGAGGGGCGATTCCGTCTCCCTCACTGTAGGGTGCGATGCCTCCACGCTGCCCACTGGAGACCTTATCCAGGGGGGTTCAACTTGGGATCGAATTTACATAACCACCCTGTTTACATTCACCCTTCGTCAGGCAATCGACACTATCAATTTCTACAAACAGGCGGTGGGCGGTACTACCGCCAAGCTGTTTGTTGGGGGTATTGCGGCGACTATCCTTCCGGACAGCATCTTTGAGCAGACGGGGGTATATCCCATTCGAGGGATCCTCACATCGTCCACCACAATCGGGATGACGGATGATGTGAACATCGATACGCTCTGCCCTGACTACGACGTTGTCGCCAGTAGACCATACGCCATTCAAGATACTTACTATGCCTACACCTCTCGCGGATGCGTGAATCACTGTCCTTGGTGTGCAGTCCCAACACTTGAGCCGACCTTCGTTCCTTATATAGACATCCGACCTTCCATGATCGAAATGCGCCGCCAGTACGGCGATAAGGCGCGCCTTAAGCTCATGGACAATAATGTGCTTGCATCCCCGGCGCTCAGCAGCATCGTTGACGACCTACTTTCCATGGGCTACGGGCGTGGCGATCATACTGAGACTCGACCAAAGAAGCAGCGAGTTGTAGATTTCAATCAAGGCCTGGATGCGAGTTTCATTACTCAGCAGTCGATCGAGTGCATCTCCAAATTACACATCGCTCCCTTCCGGGTTGCGTTTGATCGCATTTCCGAAAAAGATTCATACGTTCGAGCGATTGAGCTAGCTGTGGCACACGGATTCCGCGATATCTCGAACTACATGCTCTTCAACTACTCTGACACGCCGCGGGACCTGTATGATCGGTTGCAGGTTAACATTGCCCTGAACGAGAGATATGCCTCTGGCGGGCGTCAGCGCCGTGCGGCCCAGATCTTCTGTTACCCAATGCGCTACGCACCTATCTCCGACTCTTGTCCGGGCGACGATCCGAATGTACGAGACAGGACGAACGCAGCGGATGCCACGTCTTGCGACTGGCTTGCGAACCCCTCGTGGACAAAGCGGTTCCTGAGGAATATCGAGATTATGAAAGGGGCGGCCCAAGGGGCAATTTCATCCACGCCGAGCCTTGCCCGAAGAACCATCGGTCACAGCTTCGAGGAGTTCCTCGCCAATCTCTACATGCCCGAAGTGCTCTTGCGCTATCGCAACCAGCATGAGAAGCGCGTCTACGCGAAGGAGCCACGGCGAACCGCAGGCACAGGCGACGTGGAGGCATTCAGGAAGTTCATCCTCCGCCTTCTAGATCGTCGAGATGATTCATTTGAATTCTTCCATAATTCAGTTGCATCGAATTCGCGCGCGATTGTCTCTGACGGCCTTCGCCGATGTAGGGACAAAGAGATGGCCGCATGGTTCAGACTGTATCTGGAAAAGAGGTGATAAGGATGCCCCAGGCTCTCCTCGGTAAGCAGTTGCTCGATGTCATCGCGATCGGCATGTACAATACGCCGCTCATGACCCTCCGTGAGTATGTCCAGAATTCTGTTGATTCCATAGATGAGGCGGTTGAGAGTGGCACACTGTCTACATCTAAGGGCCACGTGAAGATTCAACTCGATGGCGCCTCCCGCACCATTCTCATTGAAGATAACGGTGCTGGTATCCGGGCTCGAAATGTCGAAGGTCATTTGCTGACAATTGGCGGCAGCGCGAAACGTGCTGCAACAAATCGCGGTTTTCGAGGGATTGGTCGCCTTGGCGGACTTGGCTATTGCGATGCATTGTTGTTTGAAACAAAAGCCGCAGGTGATGACGCAGTGTCTTGCGTCTGCTGGGATGGAGTTGCGCTGCGGAAGGAGCTAGGGGCGTCCGATGCGGCAGATGCCGTAGATGTCATCCGACGGATAGTGAAAGTGACGCAGCGGCGAATCGCCAAAGGCGACCCCGATCACTACTTTCGGGTAACGCTGAGGGGCGTACACCGATTTCACAACGATATTCTGATGGATATGCGGAATGTCTACAGATATCTATCACAGGTCGCGCCCGTTCCGTATGATCCTGAACAGTTCTCCTTTGTGGACAAGATTGAGGAACACCTTGGTAGCCTTGCGGGGTTTCGACATTACTCGCTGTCGCTCAATGGACGTCCAGTCTATCGTCCATATGCGGACACCATCGAAGTCTCGCCCGGTCGTAATGACCGCATGCGGGACGTCACGCTATTTGATGTACCGGATAGCTCTGGAGGTACCATCGGCAAGGGCTGGTACGGAATCACCGGCTTCCTTGCCTCACTCCCCGCGGCCTGTAGTATGCGGGGGGTCCGGCTTCGGCAGGGAAACATCGAAATCGCAAATGAATACTTCTTTGCCGAATATCTGACTGAACGTCGCTTCTGCACTTGGCACATAGGGGAAGTACATTTCCGCCTTGGTTTGCCCCCGAACGGACGCCGTGATGGCTTCCACAACACACCAGATTACGAGAAAGCCCTGGAATTTTTCCTCGTTCTTGGCAAACACCTCAGTAAGCTCTGTCGGGATTCCTCTAAGGAACGAGCTTCGACGCTAGGGGTAACACGCGAACTGGATACCGCTGAGCAATACCTGGAAGATGCTATCTTTCTGGATGCCGATCATGTGGCATCAATGCAAGAGACTCTCCTGCGCCGCATGGGGCTGCTTCGAAAAAGACTTTCTACCCGGAAACCGCAGAATGGCCTTCTTGAACGAATCGAGGTGCTTGAGGGGCGCTTACGGGACCTCTCGAAGGATGCGGCTCTGCTTCTCCATCGTTTGGACGGACGACGGCTCCGCCACGCGGAGCCGAAGGAACTCCTCCTCGATGTGTTTCGCCGATTGCTGGCGGACGGTGATCACATTCTCATTGAGACAAAGCTTAAGACAATCCTAGAGCCGTATCTTACATCAGAACCCTGATGCACCTCCGCTAGTCGCACTTCTTCAGTAATCGGAGGGTGAAAGTGTTAATCCTCTTGAGTTCAAATTTGCACTTATCCAGCTGGGCTGACGGCATATCGTCGATTGCCTTGTCCAGTCCGGCTTTCGCGACGTACATACGGAACTTAGTGAGTGTCTTGAGCACACTGTTATTTACCCCGCGGGTCTCCGCAGTACTGTAGGACTGCTCAACCGGCATATCTTTATCCAGAAACTGCTTGAGCGGCTTCCCGCCGGCAGCAATTACCTTGACCACCCTGTTGCGTATTTCAACAGCCCGGGCGATCTCTCCGCTCTTGATACGTGCGACTATCACGCGATCCAGGTCGAGGTTTTCCTCTCGCGCCTTCCGTACCTTCCCTGATTTGAGGTACTCGTAATAATAGCTCCACCGCTGCGGGTCCTCGTCACCGTGGTCAACCATAAACTGGTACACTTTTACAAAGGTCCCGATGACTCGGGCCGACAGGCCAATCTCTTTGGTCATTTGGCTAATTGAAGCGTTGTGTTTCTTGAAGCGCCTCCACAGATAGCCGGCCTGTTCGAAGGGGCTCCAGTCCTTCCGCTTCGTAATATGGTACTCGCCCAGCAGGGCGAAGACGCACTCCTCCGGTATGTTGGAGGGCAGCAAAGTACACTTTACCTGGCCCCATTCGATTGGGTTTCCTTCCGCGAGCTGTCGATAGGCGGCTAAGCGACTGTTACCTTCCAGAACGACATAGTCTCCATCCCGAACAATCAGTGGCTCGATCACTCCGCCATTCGCTCGAATGGACGTCGCCAGCTCCTTCACATAATCGCCTTGGCGAAGACGCTCCTCGATCTCTCGCTGGCTGAGATCGTCTGACCCGCCATGCACTATCGAGTAGATGCGAGGATTGTCGGAGTAGAATTGCAAATCCTTCTGCTTGAGCATGCAAGTACGTATGGGTATCTCCCTGCCCAAAATGGTGATGCTGCCATCAGCGCCATCAGGCAATTCCATGACAGTCCCTCCGATTAGGCCTCTGCGCCAGAGCTCAGAATGTCATGAACGATCTCTCCGTAATCGTATGACATTCGGCTCGCATACTGCTCCTCGGAAATATCGCCTTGGGCCAGCTGGGCTGCAAGATGCTTGGCGTCGAGCAGGTAGTCAATCCATTCGTCGATAGAATTGTGCATGATGACGTTGTATACGTGGCACACTTTCTTCTGGGAAATGCGGTGAATCCGATCTTGTGCCTGCAAGTAGTCGTCCAGGCTAAAACTTCTGTCATAGAAGAGTACGTGATTGGCAACCGTAAGCGTCAGCCCCTCTTTCGCCGACCCCGGTGTGGCAATCAATATATTCGCATCTGGTTTATGCAGGAACTGCTGCAATGATGTCTCGCGATCGTCCTGCTTCATCCGGCCGTGAATTCTCACCGTACCAAAAGATCGGAACTTCTTCGCGAGCCATTCAACATTATCGACAAAACCAGTCCACAGAATGCACTTCTCCTTCGCATCCATAATCTGCTTAACGATCCGCTCCGTTGGGGCAAGCTTGCCAGGCTCAGCATTGTAGGATTCATCGACTAAATAGGGGTTTGAGGCAATCTGAAGTAAACGAGTCAATCGCTTAACCAGCTCGTCCGAATCGTCCCGCAGTGGCACGCCATTATGGACAATCTCCGCCCAGGTCTGCTTTCGCACCTTCTCGTAAAGACGCAGCTGTTCCGGCTCCCATTCGGCGGGCACGGCCTCGACGACCTTCTCCGGGAGCTGAATAACTCCCCCCGCCTTTGTCTCCCTCACGGCAAAACGAGCAATGCGCGAGTGCAGGGCAGCTAGGGTCTCCTCGAAAGAGTTTCGGCGTTGTGAATTACTCGCCAAATCGTTTGAAAGATTGGCTGCCCGCTTGAAGTCTGGAAAACTCGTCCCAAGAGATACACCTTGGTCCAAGAACCATACTTGCGCCCAGAGATCGTAGGGACGATTAGCGATCGGAGTGCCGGTCATAATAACCCGTCGCTTGAACCGTGGCGCAAGGTCGAAGAATGCCTTGGCGGTTGTGGAGGAAGGGTTCTTTATCTTTGTGGCTTCATCAAGGATGACACCAACATCGCGAGTTCTCAGAAACAGCGCGAGTCGAGCGTGCTCGCTTACCACCACTTCATAGTGCGTCAAGATCAGACGTGAAGGACTATTGAGTACTAAGTAATTGTTACGTCTGTCTTGTGTCAGAAGCTTTGGGCGGAGATAGGTATGGGCTTGAAGTTCACGTTCCCAATTCCGAATCAATCCTTTCTTTACAACGAACAGGACTGTATCGACAAGTCTCTGATGAAGCCAGTACAGCATCAAGTCTATCGCAATCTTGGTCTTGCCGAGCCCTTGCTCATGGAATACCGCTCCAAACTCGAGATCACGAAGCGCGGCTACAGCGTTCGTCTGATAAGCATACGCTTGGTATTTGCAGTCCAAACGCGGTTCCTTACGCAGTACAATCTTCGGCATCTCAATTCCGCTTCACTTTAGCCAGGCAGTTGATCCAGCACGACATGGCCATTGCTAGGTATGTCGAGGTCCCTACATATACGGGCCAAGATGCTCCTGGCGAGACGTGTCATATCCCACGGAACAGCCAATACCAGTCGAGTTGTCAGGCCAGAATCACGGGTCTCCAAGAAGGCGGTCAACTGATCGAGTGTATGCTTGGTCTGCAAGTCCCAACGCGTCTTTGCCTCGCCAATCACAAGTTGAGAGTGTCGCGTATCGCGAACATATACGTCGGGTAGATAGCCATGAATCTTTGGAGGCCGGCTCAACCTCGTAAAATCTGGGTGGTCGACAAGCATAAGCCCGGGGTCACCTGTGAGACAGTTGGCGCAAATCCAGTGCGCGAGGAGAGCAACCAGGGAGAGATGCGAAGAGGACTCGGACATTACTCTTCAATCCCTATATCGCGGCACAAATCGACAAGAACATCTTTGGACTCAAACAACGCAGTGACATCCGAATCGTTGCGGCGCCGACGCATGCTCTGCAGCTCGGTGTAATTCAGGGTATCAATGCGTCTGCAAAACTCTCGCGCGAGTTCTTCCAGCGGGGTCTCTTGCAAGTTGGAGCTTGACGCGGGCGAATCCACAACCTTCGCTGCTTCGGCTATATTGGAGTCGAGGAAGACACGCCGGGCCCTATCGTCCTTCAAGACTTGCGGCAACTTGCGAATCATCTGTAATGGGTAGAGCTTATGCGTATGTACCCATTCTGCAAAGTCCCCTTTGGTAAAACCCGCCTTGGCTATGGCTTCCTTTATCGTCTGTTTCTGAAGTTCAACGAAGGCGCTGAAGCGGGAGGCATCAAAGTCCTGGTCGCTCTCGATAACGGCGCGGTAGTGCGTCTCCATATCCGTGTAGGCGTCGATATATCGCTGAACATCCCGGCGGTCCCCGCCGCAGAAGTCGACGATTTGAGAAAAGGCAAGATTCTGGCGATTTCGTAGCATGTCGAGGTACTTGGCTTTAGAATACGGGTCCCATTCACGCGTCCCGACCAGATGCGCTTGGAGGCGTATTGCGTCTATCCCCTCTGGGTTAAGATCGTCATAGACCATCGCAGGAATGGAGGCCCATGGGCCATCGGGTTGAGTCCTCCGTAACTCGCGGTAAATATAAGTCCGCGTATTGCCTTCTATGACAACCAGTCTTCCGTCGGCATGGCGATTTACGATAATGGGGTGAATTATTCCACGGTTCGTCTGGATGGACTGTCTTAGTCCTTGAAAACTCGGCCCGCTGGCGTCGTCCCGGGCTCCACCGGATAGGGCCAGCTCAACCTGTTCGCGAGTCGGATTTGGATACATCTCGAGAATCCGAGCCACCCGCGGATTCGCGAGATCCATTTCAAGCGATTCAATGTCCAGGAGCTCAAACGCGCAGTTCAGCTGGTCTGCCATCTTCCTCTCTCCAGTGGCCCAGCATTTGGACCGAGCGCGATAACAAAGAATTGTTCTTCTTTGACTACATAATAAAGAAACACCGACTCCGAGGGTGGGAGTCGGCGCTTTATTTTCCCTGGGGCCACCCTCTGGATCATCAGGTGACATTCTCTGAACACCAAGGGATCTACGACACTTATTTTTACCACAAATCTGCAACTCTCGGCAAGAACGCTGAGAGCCGGCCCCACAAAATAGGACAGGCGGTTAAGTGGAAACTCTGCTCTACTTGACGGGACAACTCGACGGCCCCTCAAGGAGAGCAGCCCATCCTCCGGGACCCGGCCGTTTGATCGGTGTCAAGGCAGATCCCTCCTTGCGATGTCGGGACATCGTGTGGGATGGGTCTCTGGGTCCGGGGCTCTCGAGAGTCCGCTCCGAGGGACGCCTTCCGCGCTCCATCGTAGCGGTGCCATGCGGCGCCGGCACGCGGTGCCGGGCCCAACCGGCCTCGTTCGAGCGGCGGAAGTAATGTGTGTAATGTGGGACGTTTCAGCCGAATTAACCTTGTTGTCCTCCGGGACGTTGCCTCCGAACCTGCTGTCTGCTAGCCATGACCCCATCATGCCCCGGGAGGGACGGCTCGATGTCCCCACGCCCCTTCATCACGTGATGGGGTTCAAGCTGTTTCTAGCTGGCCACTGTGGGATACGGGACGATGTCAACTTCATCAACTTTTCGATATTTCCGCTCCGCCTCGCTGCGTCCATCCCCTAACGTGAATTATCCGCCTGCGACCAACCGGCGTGTGCGTGCGGAACGCGCCGCGGCATCTGCCGGGCCGGCGTTTTCGTTGATGCTTTCGTCATCCGGAACGAGAGGCGAGAAGCCCTTGACACGGGGCAAAGCCGACGATACCGTATTCATACATTGTATTACAGGTAGAAAGGGGTGTCTCGCATGGCCGAACGCAAACTCATCACGATCTCGGTCTCGCCCCAGCTCCTCGACAAGGCGGAGCGCCTCGCGGCGCAGGAGAATCGGACCAAGTCGGAGCTGGTGCGCGAGGCCTTGCGCCTTTACATCGACACGAGCGAGCTCCGGCGGCGGACCACGCGGGAGCAACTTGCCCCCCTTCTGGACCGCGTCCAGACGCGGACCCTCGCCGTCCCGCCCCTTGAGATCCGGCGCCTCATCCGCGAGGCGGTGCGGGCGGCCCGGCGTACCGCGCCCTCGGTCAAGGCATGAGAGTCGTCCTCGACACCAATGTGGTCGTGTCGGCCGCGCTCATCCGGGGCGGCAATGAAGACCGCATTCTCCGCGCCTGGCAGCGTGGGGCGTTCGACGTGGTGGTGTCCCAAGCAGTCCTCGCAGAGATCGGACGGGCGCTTCTCTACGAGAAGCTTCGGAAATTCCGCTGGATGTCCGAGGCGGAGATCGTCGCACTCCTCGAACTGCTCGGGCAAGAAAGCATCCTCGTCCCGGGACGCGTGACGGTGACGGAGAGTCGGGATCCCACCGATGACAAGTTTCTCGCGGCCGCGATCGAGGGGCGCGCCGGGTACCTGATATCTGGCGACAAGGATCTCCTGACGGTCAAGCCCCCCCGCGGGATCCGGATTGTCCGTCCCGCCGCGTTCCTGGAGATTCTCCGGAAAGGAAGAGATCCCAGGCCGTAGACGGGGATCAATCCGTCGGGGACCGCCACGCACTCCCGCGGGAAGATGGAAAGCGGGCAGACCGCATCGCCCGCGTGGCCCCCGGCGGCGGAAAGCCGGCCTGGCTCCGCCTCAGAGACGACCGCCCCTGTCTTGGCGGAGGACGAGGGGACCGGTTCCGTATAAGTTTATAAAGTTGACATCGTCCCCTAACTTGACAGTCGCTGCTTCCTCAAGGCTCTGGCCCAGTATCTTTCCGAAGCGAGCCGGGGAGGTGTCGTGATCGCCGGGCTGGTGCCGCCCTGCGGTGAACCGTCGGCCGAACCAGGAGCGGTCGGCCGCGAGAGAGAAGGGAGGGGGACAGATGCAGACGCTCGGCGTCAATCCCAGCCGCCACGGACTCGAGCACCATGGGATCCAGAACGTCAACCAGACCTTCTGGAACCTCGGTACCGCCGCCCTCGTGGAAAACGCCATTCGCCGGCGCGAGGGACTGCTGGCCGCCGGCGGGCCCCTGGTGGTGCGTACCGGGCAGTACACGGGCCGTTCGCCCGACGACAAGTTCGTGGTCCGGGAGCCGACCACGGCGGACCGCATCTGGTGGGGACCGGTGAACCGGCCCTTCGAGCCGGCCCGCTTCGACGCCCTCTACGGCCGCCTGCTGGCCTACCTGCAGGGCGATGATCTCTACGTGCAGGACTGCTACGTCGGCGCCGACCCGCGCTACCGCATCCCCATCCGCATCATCACCGAGTATGCCTGGCACAACCTCTTCGCCCGCCAGCTCTTCGTGCGCCCGGACTGGACCAAGACGGGCGAGCACGTGCCCCGCTTCACCATCATCGACGTCCCGAAGTTTCACGCCTTCCCGGACCTGGACGGGACCCGGTCGGAGGCCTTCGTGGTGGTCCACCTGGCGAAGCAACTCGTGCTCATCGGCGGGACCAGCTACGCGGGCGAGATCAAGAAGTCCGTCTTCACCTTCCTGAACTTCGTGCTGCCGCTGCAGCACGTCCTCTCCATGCACTGCTCGGCCAACCTCGGCGCCCAGGACGACGTGGCCCTCTTCTTCGGGCTGTCGGGGACGGGCAAGACCACGCTCTCGGCCGACCCGCACCGACGCCTCATCGGCGATGACGAGCACGGCTGGAGCGACAGCGGCATCTTCAACTTCGAGGGGGGCTGTTACGCCAAGTGCATCCACCTCTCGCGGGAGTACGAGCCGCAGATCTGGGACGCCGTCCGCTTCGGGACCGTGCTGGAGAATGTCACCATCAACCCCGACACTCGGGTCCTCGACTTCAACGACGGGACGCTGACCGAGAACACGCGCGCCGCGTACCCTGCCAGCTTCATCCCCGGCGCGGTCATCCCCGGGATGGCCGGCCATCCCACCCATATCTTCTTCCTCACCTGCGATGCGTTCGGTGTCCTGCCGCCCATCTCCCGTCTCACGAGAGAGCAGGCCATGTACCACTTCCTTTCGGGCTACACGGCCAAGGTCGCCGGGACCGAGCGCGGCATGGGCAGCGAGACCAAGGCCACCTTCAGCGCCTGCTTCGGCGCCCCCTTCCTGGTCCTGCACCCGACCGTGTATGCCGACATGCTGGGGGAGCGGATCGCGGCGCATCGGGTCCAGTGCTGGCTGGTGAACACCGGCTGGAGCGGCGGCCCGGTGGAGGTGGGGGCGCGGATCACGCTCCCGCACACGCGGGCCATGCTGCGCGCGGCGCTGGAGGGGGCGCTCGCCGACGTCCCCACGGCCACCGACCCGGTCTTCGGCCTGGCGGTGCCCACGGCCTGTCCGGGGGTGCCCACCGAGATTCTGAACCCGCGGGCGACCTGGTCGGACCCTGCGGCCTACGACGCCCGGGCCGCCGATCTGGCCGGCCGCTTCCGGAAGAACTTCGAGCAGTTCGAGCAGGTGGCCGCGGCCGTGCGGGACGCCGGGCCTCGGCTGTCCTAGCCGGAGGTGTACGGTTTCACCCCAAAGCCCTTGCGACGCCGAGGTCGTCATACGCAACACGTCATCCGGGACGTTGCTTCCGAACCTGCTGTGTGCTAGCCATGACCCCATCATGCCCCGGGAGGGACGGCGCGATGCCCCCACGTCCCTTCATCACGTGATGGGGTTCAAGCTGTTTCCGGCTGGCCACTGGTTCGGGCACAGACCGCTGGCCAACCGGAAGCGATCCGGCTGACCTCCTTCGGGCTCGTCATCGTATGCGAGCGGGCAGTTCACGGAAACCGGTTCGTCTACAAGTATTTTCTGCACCTACGTCCCCTCAGGCATTCGGGCAGCCCGACTTATGACGTCGCGCGCGTCGCGCTGCCTCCCGGCCGAACATCTGCGCGTCAAAGTGGCTTTGGAGTCGTGTGTTTCATCCCGTGTTCAGAATTGACTATAGTTCACGTAACGTGTACATTTAATAAAGATGAACATACATGATCTCAGCCTCGGGTCCAGGCCTGGCTGTGTTCACGATCCGTGAACGATCACAGAACTTGAACAGAGGGAATGGTCATGCGGCTGGCTGAGCGAGAGCACAAGCTCCTGGAGGATGCGCTGGAGGCATTCATCCGCGGGACGGGATTGCATGCCGCCATCCTCGCCGACGAGCCAAAGACTGTTGAGGGCCGTTACCCCGATGCGGTGATCGAGGTCGGGGGACCTGGCAAGCCGCTCCGGCTCGCCACGAAGATCAGGGCCATCGATCGGGCCATCGCCCTCGCCACGGCCAAGCAGCATCTCGAAAGGCTCGGTAAGCCGGGCCTGCTCGTGACGCCCTACCTGACCGCCGAGCTTGCCGCCTACTGTCGGACGACGCTCGACCTCCAGTTCATGGACACGGCCGGGAACGCGTACCTGCGCGCCCCGGGCCTGTACGTCTTCATCCGAGGTGAGCGTCCGCGGGGCGGGGTGGGACGGGCCGCCGGCACCCGGGGCGGAGGCACGGCGGCCGCGCTGCGCGTCGTGTTCGCCCTGCTCTGCGCGCCGGAACTCCTCAACGCTCCGTATCGGGACATCGCACGCGCTGCCGGTGTCGCGCTGGGTGGGGTGGGGTTGGTGCTCCTCGACCTCCACGGTAGAGGCTACGTGCTGGGCGCTCAGCGCACCCGCGATCGCCGCCTGAGAGAGCCGGGACGACTGGCTGAGGAATGGGTAACCAACTACCCGATCAAGCTACGTCCGCGGCTCAATCCGCGCCGGTTCGGTGTGGCCGACCCGCGCTGGTGGCAGCAGGCCAGGCTGCCGGAGGGCGCCTTCTGGGGGGGAGAAGTTGCCGCCGCCAAGCTCACCAGGCATCTGAATCCGACAACTTACACGATCTACATCGATCCGGGCAAGCGGCGCGAAGGTATCGGCCTGCTGGTGCGAGACCATCGGCTGCGCGCCGACCCGGACGGCCAGCTCGAGATCCTTGACGCCTTCTGGAATTTCCCGGGGAGGGCAAAGCAGCCCGATCTCGTGCCGCCGCTCCTGGTCTATGCTGACCTGTTGGCCACCCTGGATCCTCGCAATCTGGAGATCGCCAAGCGGATCCGGGAAGAACACGTGGACCATGCGCTCCGTTCCGCGTGAGCGTCGTCTCGATCCGGATATGCTGGAAGTCTTGCGACACGTGGATGGTGTGGCGCGGGATCTGGCCGTCGACTATTTTGTGGTCGGGGCGATGGCACGGGACATCCTGCTGACCGGTGTCTTCGGGCTCTCGGCGGGGCGGGCAACCCGAGACGTGGATCTCGCGGTGGCCATGAAGGACTGGCAGGAATTCGAAGCGATGAAGAGCCGCCTCGTTCGAGCGGGTGCGTTCGGAACCGACGAGCGCATCGCGCAGCGGCTGTACTGCCTGTTCGGCTCCGGCGACACCGGTTATCCTGTCGATCTCATTCCATTCGGCGGCGTGGAGCAGCGAGAGGGCATAATCGCCTGGCCGCCCGATGGCGCCATGGTGATGAATGTGGCCGGTTATGGCGAGGCGTTCGCTTCCGCCATCCTGGTAGAAGTGGAGCCCGGCTTCGCCCCCCGCGTGGTCTCCTTGGCGGGCCTGGCAATCCTCAAGTTTATCGCGTGGGGCGAACGGGGCGCCGGCGATTCCCGCGACGCGATCGACCTCGCAACTCTGCTCCGCCAGTACGGAGCTGCGGGCAACGCGGACCGGTTATACGGGGCCGAGATCGGCGTCCTGGAAGCCGTGAGCTACGATTTCGATCTCGCCGGGGCCCGGTTGCTCGGGATGGATGCCGGGCGCATCGTGGCGCCATCGACACGGAAACAGATCGTCACACTGTTTGACGACTCGGCGCGCGTGGACCGCCTTGTTCTCCATCTGGCCCAGGGGCTGCGCGCCGCGCAGAGCGCTCTGGCCGAGGCTGGCCAGTTGCTTGCCCAATTTCAAGCAGGATTCCAGGGGCTGTGACGCCTTGTCCTCCGGGACGTTGCCTCCGAACCTGCTGTGTGCTAGCCATGACCCCATTATGGCCCGGGAGGGACGGCTCGATGCCCCCACGCCCCTTCATCACGTGATGGGGTTCAAGCTGTTTCCAGCTGGCCACTGTGGGATACGGGACGATGGCAACTTCATCAACTATTCGATCCTCCCCGCTCCGCCTCGCTGCGTCCATCCCCTGACGTGAGTTATCCGCCTGCGACCAACCGGCGTGTGCGTGCGGAACGCGCCGCGGCATCTGCCGGGCCGGCGTTTTCGTTGGTGCATTCGAGGAGTGCGGCCTATGATCTGCCGCGCGCCAGCAGGGGGGGATCGAGACGGGGACCGCGGGGCGGGGAGGGGGCATGGGAAACGATCCCAGGGAGATCGATCTGCGGGCCGCCGCGCTGGTCATCCTGCTGGCCTGTATCTGGGGCGGGAATCCGATCGCCATCAAGCTGAGCCTGGCGGACGCCCCGCCCATCCGTCAGGCCTGGATGCGCTTCGTCCTCGGCGGGCTCACCGTGCTCGCCTGGGCCTGGCAGAGCCGGATGCCCCTCCGCATCGCGCGGCAGGAGGTGGGCCCGCTCCTGCTCCTCGGCGTCCTGTTCACGGTGCAGATCGGCCTCATGAATCTGGGGGTGAAGTACACCTCCGCCTCGAACGTGGCGGTCCTGCTCAACGCCTATCCCATCTATACCGTCCTCCTGTCCCATCTCTTCGTGCCGGGGGACCGACTGACGGGCGGGCGGGCGGTGGGGGCGCTCCTCGCCTACGCGGGCGTGATCCTCCTCTTCGCCCAGGAGTTCCGCCTCAGCTCGGCCGGCCTGGCGGGGGATGCCATCGTCTCGGGAAGCGCCTTTCTCCTGGGGGTGAGGACCATCTGCATGAACCGGGTCGTGCAGCGGATCGAGCCGGTGAAGCTGCTCCTCGCCCAGGTGGCCTTCGGTGTGCCCTGCTTCCTTCTCTGGAGCGCCGCCGCGGAGGCCGGGGAGCCCACCCGCTACACCGGAGCGCTCCTCCTCTCGCTGCTCTTCCAGGGGGTCGTCGTCGCGGGGTTCAACTTCATCCTGAACCTCCGCCTCCTCCGGATCTACAAACCGAGCGGCCTCGCGTCGTACTATCTGGCCACGCCCCTCTTCGGCGTCTTCCTGAGCTGGCTGATCCTCGGCGAGGCGGTGGCGGGCCACCTCCTGCTGTCCGCCTGCCTGGTGGTCGGCGGGATCGCCCTGGCCAACCGCCGCCCCGCCTGACCGCGGACCGCCGCCCCGGGAGATCCGAGCATCCCACCACCTCTCCATGCCATCCGGGACGTTGCCTCCGAACCTGCTGTCTGCTAGCCATGACCCCATTATGCCCCGGGAGGGACGGCTCGATGTCCCCACGCTCTTTCATCACGTGATGGGGCGGGGTCTGGAGCGGCGGGTTCTCTTCCGTATCGATGCCGACCGCGCCGACTTCCTCGCCCGGCGGGCGCCCCTGGCCCCGGGCGGTGTCCTCACCGGGCCCACCTGGACCCTCCTTCCCAATCACGTCCATCCCCTGACACAACCTGGGACTCATCCCCTGTCTTGGAGCAGCAACATGCGCACCTATCTTTCGCGGTCTGTTCGGCCTCTCGGATCAGGTTCGGCGAAAGCGGCACGGTTCACGTCTGCGTCGTGCACATGGTGCAAATCTCCTCCAAGGGTGTCATCCCCAGTAAGGAGGATGCCCCTCCTCGTCGAGGCCAGGAGGTCCTTCGGCCTGCCCATTGATCCACGGCTGGCGAGGATCCCCCTAGGCCGCTCAGGCCCCGGTGTCTCTGTGCTCTTTACGCTGTGCCCTCGTCCTTCTGCTCTAGTGAGCCAATTTCCTCTTGACCCTCTCCTGGCGTAAAGGGTAGGGTCTCACGGGTGTCCGCGATTGCTGGGTCGGGCGGGACAAGCCTGCTGGGCGCCCTCACCGGACAATCAACCACAATAGAGTTTTCAGGAGCAATCCCTTGCGGAAGTTCATCTTCGAGAGACTACTCTTTCTCCCTGTCGTCTTGTTCTGCATCTCCCTGATCGTGTTTCTGGCCATCCGCTTTGCGCCTGGCGATCCGGCCGAGATGACGATGCAGCAGTTTGCCACCGAGGCTGAGCTGGCGAGGCTGCGGAACGAGTGGGGGCTCGACAAGTCTCTTTTGGCGCAATACATCGACTTCGTCAAGGGTGCGATAACGGGAGATCTGGGGCGCTCGTTTTTCGGAAATGTCCAGGTCATAGACCAGATCAAGGAGCGTTTTCCGGCCACCATCGAGCTGGCAATCGCCAGCACGGTGGTGAGTGCGTGCCTTGGGGTCCTTGCCGGAGCCCTGGCGGCGGTGCACCGTGGGCGGTGGCTGGACCACCTCAGCCGGATCATCGCCCTCTTCGGCATCTCCATGCCCGTATTCTGGCTCGGGCTGATGCTGATTGCCCTCTTCTCTGTATACCTCGGATTGCTGCCGGTGTCCGGTCGGTACGAAACACGACTCGTTCTCGATCCGGTGACAGGGTTTCTCCTCCTTGACTCCCTCATCAACCGAGACTGGATTGTTTTTCAGTCGGGCGTGAGGCACTTGCTCTTGCCTGCGCTCACCATGGGGAGTTATGCGGCCGGTATCGTCGCCCGATTCACGCGATCGTCCATGCTGGAGGTGCTCGGGCAAGATTACGTCCGAACAGCACGCGCAAAGGGACTCTCGGAGCGCGTTGTGGTGTATGTGCATGCTCTCCGGAATGCCATCCTGCCTGTGGTCACCATTCTTGGGTTGCAGTTCGGCTCGTTTCTGGGGGGGGCCGCCGTGACGGAGACTGTCTTCGCCTGGCCCGGCATCGGTAAGCTGCTGGTGGATTCGATCCTCCTGCGCGATTATCCGCAGGTGCAGGCGAGCGCGCTTCTCCTCGCGGTTACGTACGTGCTCATCAACTTGCTCGTCGATCTGAGCTATGCCCTCATCGATCCCAGGATCAAGTATTCATGATGCGCTCGCGTGCTCTTCGGAGTTTCGTGCAGAATGGTCCCGCGATGGTGGGGACGGCCGTACTGCTCGTCTGCCTCGCCTGTGCGCTGTTTGCCCCGCTGATCTCCCCCTACGATCCGATAGTCCAGAACACCGCCAACCGTCTGATGGGGCCATCGGCAGCCCATTGGCTCGGGACGGATGATTTTGGCCGGGATATCTTGAGCCGGATCATCTACGGATCTCGAACCTCGATGCTCGTCGGTGTGGCGGCGACCAGCATCGGATTGATCCTGGGCACGCTGCTGGGAGTCATGGCGGGTTTTGTCGGCAAAAAGACCGACCAAGTCATCATGCGGGGGATGGATATCCTCCTCAGCTTCCCCTACATCCTGCTTGCCATCGTGATCATGGCGCTTCTCGGGCCCGGCATCAGCAATCTGATGATCGCCATCGGCGTGTCGCGGCTGCCGATCTTCGCCCGCGTAGCGCGCAGCATCGTGTTGGCGATCAAGCATAACGAGTATGTCGATGCCGCCAGGACTTTGGGTGCCCGGGACTGCCGTCTCCTTGCCAGGCATATTCTGCCAAACGTCGTCCCGCCGCTGATCGTCCAGGGGACGGCCTCCCTGGCAGAGGCGGTGGTGACCGCAGCCTCGCTGAACTTCCTGGGGCTTGGCATCCAGCCGCCCACACCGGACTGGGGGGCCATGGTCAGCGATGGTCGGCGGTATGTCTTCGATAAATTTTTCATCCCGCTTTTCCCGGGCTTGGCCATCACGGTGGTAGTGCTGAGCATGAACCTGGTAGGGGACTGGGTGCGAGACGTCCTGGACCCGCGGCAGCGGCAGGAGATCTAGCGGCGAGGTCTTGCCGCGTGCAAGGAGGTGCGCCGGTGGAATCGGTCGACAGAATCGTTCGACACCTGAAGGATCAAGGACTCGATGCGCTGATCGCATCTTCCCCGGAGACGACGCATTACCTCATCAACGCCCGGCTCTTGATGCAGCGCCTGATCCCTGACCGCTTGACGTTCGTCGTCGTGACCGCTGACGGAGCCTGTACCCTGGTGACGGCCGCCTCGGATGTTGATCACGCAAAGCGCGACTCCACGGCAACAGGATTCCACGGCTACACCGCGGCGCAGGAGCCTGCGGAAGCACTCTGCCGTGCCCTCGAAAAGATGGGTCTGGCACGCGCGAAGCTGGGGGTAGAGGCCAACTACATGCCATCCCGGGATCTCTGGGCCCTTGCCAGAGCTCTTCCCGACGCTGCCGTGGTCAGCGGTGACGAAGTGGTCCGGTTGGCGCGCATGACGAAGAGCGAGGAGGAGATCGCGAAGCTGCGCCGGGCGGAATACTTAACGGAGATGGCGGTGTGCGCCGCTTTTGCCATGACCCACGAGGGCGATTCCGAGCGCGAGATGCAGTTGGCCGTCACCCTGAATCTGATGCGCCAGGGGGCGGAAGCGGTGGATTTTGTGCTGCTGCAGACAGCCGAGAACTCCACGAAGTTTCACATGCCGTCCGGCTCGTACCGCTGCAAAGCCGGCGATGTGGTTCATCTGGACACCGGCGCATCATTTGGGAGTTACCGGTCCGATCTTTCCAGGAACATCGGGATCACCCGGCTTGCGCCAGAGCAAATTGACACCTATGCTCGCCTCTGGGATGTCCAGCGGGAGATCATCAGCGACATGCGCCCCGGACTTGCGGTGAAGGATCTCTGCGGCAAGTACCTGAGGTGCATGCAGAAAACCGGGCTGACCCCCCCCTCCTCGTACCTCGGCCACGGCATCGGGCTCTCGTCGCATGAGTATCCGGAGATGACCACCGAGTCGGACGCTGTGCTGCTTCCAGGCATGGTGGTCTCGATCGAACCGACGGTTTTCGTTCCGGGTGACGCACGGTATGACATCGAAGATACGGTGGTTGTCACCGACGCCGGGGGTGAGATGCTGTCAGGGGCGCTGAATCGCCGGGAGATTTGGATCGTCTAGCGCCCCTGAAGCCGAAACGGCTTAGCGGCCTTGCCGTGTAAGGCATCCGTCAACCTACTTACCAGGACGGTGAGATGATGAACTTCAAGGCACTATTTCGCAGGACGATGCTGCTGCTGCTCGTGGGGCTGCTCGCAACCGGAGGTGCGGCCTGGGCCGGAGCCGGCAAGACGCTCGTGGTCGGCTTCGACGCCATGAACGACAGCTTCGACCCGGCCGTGTTCACAAGCTGGATGGGGATCAATACCATCAATAACGTGTTCGACACGCTGGTCCAGACCAAGGACGGGGCAAAGTTCGAGCCGGGGCTTGCGACGTCGTGGACGATCTCAAGTGACGGGCTCACCTACACGTTCAAGCTCCGCCAAGGCGTGAAATTTCACGACGGGACCGCGTTCAATGCGGACGCGGTGAAATTCAGCTTCGAGCGGCAGCTCGATCCCAAGCATCCCTACCATGCCCCGGGAATGACCCAGGCCCAGCTCGCCTTCGGTTCCGTGGCGCGGATCGAGGTGGTGGGTCCCTACGAGATCCGCCTGGTGCTGAAGCAGCCCAACGCGGCACAGCTGGCCAACCTTTGCATCTTCTCCACCGGGATTGTGAGCCCGGAAGCGGTGAAAAGGCTGGGGGCAGACTTTCCGGTGAAGCCGGTGGGTAGCGGCCCGTTCAAGTTCGAGCGGCTGGACAAGGGACAGCAGATCGTGCTGAGCGCGTTTAAAGAGTACTGGGGTGGGGCACCGAAGGTCGATCGCGTCATCATAAAAGGCATCCCCGAAGATTCGGCCCGCAAGGCGGCGCTTCTGTCGGGAGAGATTGACCTGACGACGTATGTGGATCCCAAAGACATCAAGGACTTCAAGGCAAACAAGAACCTCAAGGTCGAGCAGGCCGTGGCGAACAGCACGGGCTACATGGGTATGAACCAGCGCCACCCTGCCTTGGCGAATCAGAAGGTTCGGCAGGCCCTGAGCTACGGAGTCAACCGGCAGCAGATCGTCGATGTGATATTCGAGGGGCACACGAAGGTGGCCGGCGGGTGGTTGCCACCGGTTCTGTTCGCCCACGATCCTTCCCTGCAGAAGTTCTACGCGTACGACCCGGAAAAGGCCAAGAAGCTTCTGGCCGAGGCCGGTTATCCCAATGGGTTCGAGGTGACCTTTGACGTTCAGGCATCAGCGCACTGGCCGCGGCTGGCCGAGCTGGTGCAGGAAGATTTTCGAAAGATCGGGGTCAAGGCGATCATCAGGAAAGGGGACGCCTCGGCCATGGTTGCCATGGTAAACGCCGGGAAGCACGGCATATTCTTCATGGACTGGACGGGCGGCAACCTCGACCCCGATTATTTCATGATCTCGCCCTTCCACTCGGAATCGCCGCGGGCCAAGGGGCGATTGTTCTATGCCAACAAGCAGTACGACAAGCTGGTCGTAGACGCCCAGAAGACCTCTGATCTGGCGAAGCGCAAGCAACTCTACACGGCGGCCCAGAAAATTTTGGTGGAAGATCCAGGAATGGCCTTTCTGTATTACAACGTCTTCACGGCGGTGATGAACAAGAAGGTGACCGGCTTCGAGCTCAATCCAATCCGGTATCTGTTCTTTAAAGATGTGGCTATGGAATAGCACCGACACGAAGGCAGAAGACTGGGGCCCGGGGAACAAGGCGATTGTTCCTCGGGCCCTTTTTTTTGAAAGGTAATCCTGCTCCTCCTGAGGTTGGCTGCAGGGCAGAGTTTCCGCTCGTCCGTCTGTACACTATTGCGGGGCCGGCTCTGTTGTTTCTGAGATGATCAAAAACCTATAGACTGCTCCAGTTTGAAGTTGAGTGTTCGGCCGATGTGCACTAGCCTTAACGCAGACCGATCGGTAGGGCCAGGCCAGACCGGGCCTTCGAGGGATGCGGGCTGCGGTTGCGCTGAGCCGACGGAGTTTTCATCGACCAGGGCCCCGGCCGCTCCCTCGCGGTGCGGCCGCGCGAGGCGCTCGCGCGCTGCGGCTCGGCGGAGAGAGAGAAAAAAAGGATGAGCGTCCTGTTCCAGCCGGTGACCGTCGGCGGGCTGCGCCTGCGGAACCGTTTTGTCCGTTCGGCGACCCAGGATTATCTTGGCAACCCGGACGGGAGTGTCTCCGACCGGCAGGTCGCGCTGTACCGGGAGCTGGCGGCGGGGGGCGTCGGCCTGATCGTCTCCGGGCACGTCTACGTCGCGCACCCGCTGGGGCGGGCGAGCGTGAACCAGAACGCCATCCACGACGACCGGTTCGTCGACGGCATCCGCCGGCTGGCGGAGGCGGCCCACGCCGAGGGGGCGGCGCTCGTCCTGCAGATCTCCCATGCCGGCCGGCAGACCCCCCAGGACTGGCCGGAGGGCCAGGTGCCGGTGGCCCCGTCGGCGGTCCGGGAGGGGGGGACGGGCCGCAGCCCCCGCGCGCTGACCGAGGAGGAGATCTGGTCCCTGATCGATGCCTTCGCCGCGGCGATGGGGCGGGCCCGGGCGGCGGGCTGCGACGGGGTGCAGCTCCACGTCGCCCACGGCTATCTGCTCTCCGCGTTCCTGTCCCCGTACACCAACCGCCGGACCGACGCCTGGGGCGGCAGCCTCGAGAACCGCTGCCGCATCCTGCGAGAGATCCTGGCCCGCGGCCGGCGGGCGGTGGGCGAGGCGTACCCGGTGCTGGTGAAGCTCAACTCGACGGACGGATTCCCGGGGGAAAATGTCCTGTCGCAATCCGACGTGACGGCCGCGGCCTGCCTCCTGGCCGGCTGGGGGGTGAGTGCCATCGAGGTGAGCGGCGGGCACCGGGAGGCCCGGGGGGTGATGTCGCGGCCCAAGGTGCTCTCGCCGGAACAGGAGGCCTACTTCGCCGAGGCGGCGCGGGCGGTGAAGGCGGCGGCGGGGGTCCCGGTCATCCTGGTGGGCGGCCTCCGGTCGCGCGCCGTGATGGAGCGGGTGGTGACGGACGGCTCGGCCGATCTGGTCGCCCTCTCCCGCCCCCTCGTCTGTGAGCCGGATCTGGTCAACCGCCTGCGCGCGGGGCAGGCGAAGGCGGCCTGCGTCTCCTGCAACGCCTGCTTCAATCCTGACGGCCTCCGCTGCTGGCGGCTCTCGGTGCGGATTCCTCCGCCTGGCCGCTTGGGCCCCGTGATCGAGCGCTATCCAGGATCGCACGACGAGACGGACGGTGCAGAGCGGGAGGCTGCCGCAGGCACGACAGCGCCGGTCGTGACGGATGAGGGGACGAAGGGGCCGACATAGTTCACGGACACGACTTCCGACGCCAGCGCGTCTCCCGGGCCGCCCCGGGAGAGTTGTTCCACTGCCCGCCAAAGGGGCCCGCCATGATGCGCTGGAGCACAGCGGGCCTGCCCGTGGTGCGCCGGCGGGGGAGATACGCGGTGCAGTCTCTGCTCTTTCTCGGATCGGCGGCCCTGGCCTACGGGATCGTGGCCTGGGTCGGCAACCTGCGGCGGGGGGAGGATCTCGCCACCTCGCTCACGCACGGGCCCGCCCTGATCGTCTTCCTGGCGGCCTTCCTCGCCTTCGTCGGCGGCGGGAGCTGGCTGATCTGGGCGGCCCTGCGGGCGCTGCCGGGCGGGTAGCCGACTCCTCGGTCCCGGGCAGAGGCCGGGGACGCGGCGGCCGGCAAACGGTCTGGCGCGGCTATGCCGCCTGCATCGACCCGGAGGGCCGGCCCGCCGGAGCCTCTCCGTCCTGAGCCTTGCCGCGCGCCAGCATCGTCCACGCGGAGCGCCCATGCCATCGGAAGTCGGATTCTTCCGCGATCTCACCTATGTGCTGCTGGCCGCCGGCGTCGGCGGGGCTGTCGCGTGGCTATTGCGCCAGCCCATCCTCATCGGGTATGTCCTGGGGGGGATCCTCGTGAGCCCCTTCACGCCCGGTCCGGTCATCTCCGAGCTTCACACCTTCGAGCTGTTCGCCGAGATCGGCGTGATCCTGCTCATGTTCTTCATCGGCGCGGAGTTCTCGCCGCAGGAGCTGTTCCGGCTGAAGTGGGTCGGGTTCGTGGGAGGGACGCTCGGGATCCTCGGATTGATGGGGCTCGGCTTCGGCGCGCTCCGGCTGCTCGGCTGGCCGCCCATCCCGGCGCTGATCGTGGGGATGATCGTCTCCACGGCAAGCACCCTGGTGCTGGTCCGGCTCCTCCTGGATCGGGGAGAGCTGCACGCCCGCCACGGGCGGGTGGCCGTCGGCATCACCCTGATCGACGACCTCGCCGTGGTGATCTTCATCCTCATCATCCCCTCCCTGGGGGCCCTGGAGCCGGGGCGGCTCGCGGCCGTCGGGCTGGCGCTCGGCAAGTCCGTGGCGATTCTCCTCCCCTTCGGCCTGCTCGCCTCGACGGTGTTCCCCCGCCTGCTCGGACGGATCGCCCGGACGCAGGACCGGGAGCTGTTCCTGCTCGTCACGCTGCTGCTCAGCGTGGGGACGGCGGCGCTGAGCCAGGCCGCCGGACTCTCCCTGGCGCTCGGCGCGTTCCTGGCCGGGCTCCTCATCAGCGGATCCGACTACGTCCACGAGGCGCTGGCCCGCCTCCAGCCTCTTCGCGACGTCTTCGTGGCGGTCTTCTTCGTGACCGTGGGGGTGCTGATCGATCCGCGGACCCTCCTCGACACCCTGCCGCTGCTGGGGACCATGATCGGCCTGGTGGTGCTCGGCAAGCTGGCGGTCTGGTTCCTGCTTGTCCGGCTGTTCCGCGAGAGCTGGCGCACGGCGCTCCTGGTCGCGGTGAGTCTCACCCAGATCGGAGAGTTCGCCTTCCTCCTGGCGCGCGCCGGGATGGAGGCGGGCCATCTGGACCAGGCCGTGTTCAACGCCACGCTCCTCACCGCCCTCGTGACCATCCTCCTCAACGCCGTCCTGGTCCGGGCGGCGCCGGCGTGGCTTGCCGGTCGGAGCGGCGGCAAGGCCGATCCCGACCTCCAGGAGGAGAGCCCGGAGGCGCGGCAGGGTCACGTCATCCTGTGCGGGTACGGCCCGCTGGGGAGCGCGGTGGGGGAGGCGCTCGAGGCGTTCAAGATCCCCTGCCTGGTGGTGGAGACCGCCCCCGACGCCATCCGGGGACTGACCGACCGCGGCGTCCCCGCGCTCTACGGGGATGCCCGGCAGGAGGCCATCCTGGAGCGGGCCGGCCTCGGGGCGGCGGCGGCGCTGATCGTCACGCTGCCGGAAAGCGAGGCGGCGTACGGGATCGTGCGGGCGGCGCGGAGCCGGCATGGCGCCATCCCGATCGTGGTGCGGGCCGGATCGCCTGAAGAGCAGCAGCGCCTCAAGGCGGCCGGGGCCACGGCCGTGATCCAGCCCAGGTTGGAGGGGGCCTCGCTGCTCATCCAGGAGACCCTGGCAAGCCTCGGGTTCCCCGCCGCACGGGCCGATGATTATCTGGAACGCTTCCGGCAGGCCATGGGACTCTCCATCCGCCGCTGGTCGGTGGGGTCGGATGTCCTGCCCGAGGTGCGCGAGATCCCGGTCGTCGCCTCGGCCGAGCTGGCGGACCAGTCGCTCCGGGAAGCGCGGGTGCGGGAGCGGTTCGGGGTCCTCGTCCTGGCCATCCGACAGGCGGACGGGACGAGCCTCGTGAGCCCGTCTCCGGACGCCCCGCTGCGCCCCGGGGACCGGCTCCGCGCCTTCGGCCTGCCCACGCAGCTGGCCACCTTCGCGGCGGCCGTCGGCGAGGCTCCCGCGGACGGCAATTGAGGCCTGCCCACGCCAAGGCCGCAGCGCCGCGCGAGCTGCCCAACGCCGCAGGTGGCCCGTTTTCAGCGGCCTGGTCGGCTACTGGCGAACGCCCCCCTTATCCCCCTCCGACAGATGCTCGAAGGTTTCGCCGGTGTCGGCAAAGGTCCGGGTGACGTGGGTCGATCCGTAGACCCAGAGGATGCGCATGGGGACGGCGCCCCGGTTGATGAAGCGGTGGTCGGTCCCCGCCGGGACGTGCACGGTGTCGTAGGGGACGATGGGGTACTGCGCTCCTCCCACCTCGACAGTGGCCTCGCCCTCCAGTAAAACGACCATCTCCTCGGTGTTATGCTGGTGCAGCTTCAGGGCGCCGCCGACGGGGAAGGTGCTGATCCCGCTCACGAAAGCCTGGGCTCCGGTCGAGCCGAGCAGCAAGGGTTTGGTCTCGACCCCGCTGCCGCGCGGGACCACGGGGATCTTGGCGAAGGTGACGATGCGGGGATCGGACATGGGGCCCTCCGGAGAGAGGAAACTCGCCTCCCCTGGGCCTGCGCCGGGCGCGCAGGGGCGGGGAGGCCGGACGCTACCATCGGATACCTGAACTGTCAAGCTGGGCTGGAGCTGCAGAACCACAGAGCCGCAGAGCCGCAGAGCCACAGAACCGCAGCACCGCAGTACCATAGAGCCGCAGCACCACAGCACCGCAGCACCGCGGTACCGCGGAACTGCAGGACCGCAGAGCCGCAGGGGGATAGAGGTGGGGATGGCCGAGGGGGCGGGGGGATCAGAGGGTCATCGCCGCCACTTTGTACCAGAGGACCCGCTCGAGGTATTTCAGGTCGATGGGCTTGACGAGGTAGTCGAAGGCGCCGCGCTGGAGCGACTGGCGGCCGATCTCCCGATCGTTCACGGCGGTGAGCATGATCACGCCGATCTCCCGGTCGATCTCCCGGATCTTCTCCAGCACCTCCATGCCGTCCATCCCCGGCATGCGGATGTCGAGGAGAACGATGTGGGGCCGCTCGTCCTTCACCTTCTGAAGCGCCTCGCGGCCGCTGTAGGCCACGAGGGGCTCGTATCCTCTGCCGGCGACGAACTCCTGGATCAGCTCGACGAAATCCGGTTCGTCATCGACAATCAGGACCCTCGCCATTCCTGTCTCCTTGCTGGGGTGTGCGACGGATCGACTACTCCTTGAAGACGATCTTCAGCACCGACTCGATGTCGGGGAGCTTCACCGGCTTCGAGAGCAGCATGGCCGGGCCGAACTTCAGCGCGGCGATCGCCTCCTCGTGGTGGGGGAAGCCGGTCACCAGGACCACGACGGCTTCGGGATCGCGCCGCTTGATGGCCTTGAGAACGGCGGCGCCGCCGATGTCGGGAAGCAGGAGGTCGAGGAAGATCAGATCGAAACGATCCTTCCGCATCGCGCGGAGCGCCGCTCGCCCGCCGGGGGCCAGGACCACCTCGCACCCCTTGAGGGTCAGCGCCGCCTCGAATGCCTCGAGGACGCGGGGATCGTCGTCCACCACCAGGACGCGCCGGGGAGGGGGCGTGTCGAGGGTGATCGGGATCTTGCTGTCGAGCAGGAACCGCTGCAGGTCGGGCCGTGCGACGCGGAAATGCCCCCCGGGGAGGCGATAGGCCTCGAGCTTGCCGGCCCGGATCCAGTTGAAGACCGTGACCGGGGTGACGTGCAGGATGCGGGCGACGCCCCAGGTGCTGAGCGGTTTTTCTGACGAGGTCACCAGGATCACCCCGCGAGACCCGAACCTAGCTCCTCAGGGCTGGACGCGTCTTGGCCTGTCCAGCGCGAAAAATCTCCGGTTAACGTTTTTAACGAATATAAAATATTTAATACCAGCCGGCCTTGTCAAGGGAAAGCGTGCAGCCGGGGCGGGAAACTCCTTGCCGGCGGCGGGGCTTCGAGCCCCCCAGGGGTCGAGGGGGCTCGGGCACGCTCCGCGCGACGCGGGCTCGTGCCGCCTCAGAGGAGCCGGGGGGCGATCGGCGGGTCCGTGGCGCCTGGATCTTCCGGCGGGGGCGGGGTGCGCCGCCTTGCTGTCCGCGCCGCGGTCGACCTGGCCTCGGCGCGGGCCGTGGCGCGGGCGTGGTCGCGGGAGAAGGTCCGGGCCGACTCGGCGAAGGGCAGATCGAGCTGCTTCCACCGCGTGAGGCGGCGGCGCAGCTTCCGGCAGGCGTCCTCGTCGCGCCGGGTGAGGCGGCCCTGGCCGGCCACCGCGGCCTCCAGGTAGCTCTCGGCGACCTGCAGGAAGGTGGCCAGCCGGTGCAGGCTGATGCCGGTCTCGCCGAGGAAGCGCTGGAGATTGAAGGGGGTCATCCGTCCTCCGGAATGCTGCGGGAGCCGGTCCGTAGCTCTCGCGCCCCGGCACGGGAATCGGTTTGGGGACGAGGCGCGCTAACCCTACCCGATCGGGGCGGATCAGGCAACCGGCGTTTTTGCGCGGTCTCCTTCCGTTTTTCTCCACCCGCCCCCGTGCTCCGCCGTCCACCCGAACAGTTTTCTCCTTGTGCCGCGCGCTCTTCTGAAATATAAGTCTCGACAGCGGCGCGCCGAGCCCTCTCCGGGGGGAGCGGCTGGCGCCCTGGGCGGTCCGGCCGCCGTACCGGACCTTTCCTGCCCCGCTCTTCTTTTCAAGGCGCCGCGTGGGGTTCTCCTCGCCGCCCGCCAGGCCTGGACACGCCGATCGGAGGTGCCGGCCGGCCTGGATCTTGCGGAACAAGAGCGGCTCCCGGGGATCCGGAAACGATTCCTCCGCGCGAGTCGAGGCCGCAGTACGATCGAAAGGAGCCGTGATGTACCTCGAGAGCTTGAGTCGATCGGCTCGTGAAAAAACTGTCCGCGCGCTGGTGATCGGCGCCGGGGAGTACGGTTTCTCCTTCGTGTTCCAGTCCTGCCACACCCCCGGCCTGTTGGTCGCGGCCATCCACGCCCGGCGGACGGAGCGGGGGGTGGCCGCCTTCCGGCACGCCGGATACGCCGAAGAGGACATCCGGGTCTGCGAGGGGCTCCAGCAGGCCAAGGCCGCCCTGGAGGCGGGCAAGGTGGTCGTCTCCAGCGACGCCCAGATGCTGATCCAGCTTCCGATCGACATCGTCGTGGAGGCCACGGGCGCCCCCGAGGCCGCCGCGGTTCACGCCGATCTGGCGCTTCAAGGGGGCAAGCACGTGGCCATGGTCTCCAAGGAGCCCGACTCCGTGGTCGGACCGCTGTTCCACCGCAAGGCCAAGGCGGCGGGGCTCGTCTACACGCCGGTGGACGGCGATCAACCGAGCCTCCTGATGCAGATGGTCGTCTGGGCCCGGCTGCTCGGGCTGGAGATCCTCTGCGCCGGGAAGAGCAGCGAGTACGATTTCGTCTACGACCGGGCGGCCAGGCGGGTGACGAGCCTGGACCGGGAGGCGGACGGCGCGGCGGTCGACGGGCTCTGGGAGATCGGATCGCGGGAGGTCCGGAGCGTGGTCCGCTCGCGCGCCGAGGCGCTGGCGGCGATCCCCCAGCACACGGTCCCCGATCTGGTGGAGATGGGACTGGTGGCCAACGCGGTCGGGCTCTGCCCCGACGTGCCGGATTTCCACGCCCCCATCGCGCGCGTCCCGGAGGTGGCCGACATCCTGGTGCCGGCCGAGCTGGGGGGCCTCCTGCGGGGGGACAACCGCGTGGATGTCTTCAACGCCCTTCGGCGGCCCGACGAGGCGAGCTTTGCCGGCGGGGTGTTCGTGGTGGTGCGCTGCCGCGACCGGAAGAGCTGGGAGGTCCTGCGCGGCAAGGGGCATGTCGTCAGCCGCTCGGGCGAGGCGGCCATGATCTACCGGCCGTCCCACCTCCTGGGGGTCGAGTCGGCGACCACCGTGCTGTCCGCCGTGCTGCAGGGCCGCTCCTCGGGGCCCGACGACGTAGAGCCCCGCTTCGACGTGGTGGGAAAGACGAGCCAGCCGCTTTCGGCCGGGACGCTCCTCGAGGTCAAGGGGCACCACCACCAGATCGACGGGGTGGACGGGCTCCTGCTCCCGGCCCGCGCGGCAACCGGGTGTAACCCGGTCCCCTTCTACCTGATGGGCGGTCATCGCCTGCTGCGGGACGTCCCGGCCGGCACCATCATCACGGCCGACATGATCGAGCCGCCAACGGAGTCGCGGTTGTGGTCCCTCCGCCGGGAGATGGAGGCCGTCTTCGGCCTGGGCTGAGCCCAGGCTCCTGTCTCCCCCGCCCCGCCCGCGCCGGCCCCAGGGGGCGACCCGAACAGTCCAGGGGAGGGGACGACGGCCGCATTTCCCGTTGTCTTTCCCCGGGTCCGGGGTCATAGTAGCCGTGCGGGGAGGGGCCGACGGCATCCGATTGCGGCGACGTTCCCGTCCGGGACGGGGCGCGGACCCACCGACCCGGCCCGGTCCGCGGATATCCCCCTCGGTGACGAGGATGACAGCTTCCGGCCGGAAGCCAGAGGAAAGGAGACACTCGATGAAGGCGCCGTACCACGAGCTCGGCCTGGTCAACACCAAGCAGGTCTTCAAGAAGGCCATGGAGGGCGGCTACGCCGTCCCGGCTTACAACTTCAACAACATGGAGCAGCTCCAGGCGATCGTCATGGGCTGCGCCGAGTCGAAGTCGCCGCTGATCTTGCAGGTCTCCAAGGGGGCCCGGGACTACGCCAACCAGACCCTGCTGCGCTACATGGCCATGGGGGCGGTGAAGATGGTCCGCGAGACCGGCTCGCAGATCCCCATCACGCTCCACCTGGACCACGGCGACTCCTTCGAGCTGTGCAAGTCCTGCGTCGAGTCGGGCTTCTCCTCGGTGATGATCGACGGCTCGCATTTGCCCTACGAGGAGAACGTCGCCCTCACCAAGCGGGTGGTGGACTTCGCCAACCCCTTTGACGTGAGCGTCGAGGGAGAGCTGGGGGTCCTGGCCGGCATCGAGGACGACGTCAAGGCCGAGAAGTCCAACTACACCGACCCCAAGGAGGTGCAGGATTTCGTGGGGCGGACGGGGGTCCACAGCCTGGCCATCTCCATCGGAACCTCCCACGGGGCTTACAAGTTCAAGCTGAAGCCGGGCGAGAGCGTGCCGCCGCTGCGCTTCGACATCCTGAAGGAGATCGAGCGGAAGTTGCCGGGCTTCCCCATCGTCCTGCACGGGGCCTCCTCGGTCCTCCAGAAGTACGTGGCGATGATCAACGAGTACGGCGGGAAGATGGAGGGGGCGGCCGGCGTGCCCGAGGAGCAGCTCCGCGAGGCGGCCCGCTCGGCGGTCTGCAAGATCAACATCGACACCGACGGCCGGATGGTGGTGACCGCCGTCATCCGCAAGGTGTTCATGGAGAGTCCCAAGGAATTCGATCCGCGCAAGTATCTGGGCCCGGCGCGCAAGGAGCTGCTGGAGGTCATCAAGCACAAGAACACCAACGTCCTCGGCTCGGCGAACCGATACTAGGCGCCGCCGTCAGCCGCCGGCGATCGGGAGACGGTCAGAATCATGGGGGCATGTCCCGTCCCGGGGCATGCCCCGCTGTTTTCCCGGAGAGAGCAGACGGAGAAAGCCCTTGTGCTCTCGGCCCCGCGATGAATAGAATCCCGGCGCGACGCCGTCTGTCGGACCCTCCTTGTTCACGGAGGCGCTGATGACGCCACGGCTCGAAGACTATCTCCCGGATGCGCTGCGGAGGCTGGAAAATCCTCAGACCGATATCCCTCGAATCGCCAAGGATCCGCGCCTGACCGCACCCATCGCGGGGGCGTTCCGTTTCGCTCTGGAGCGCATGGGGGCCGAGGCGCGAGCGGCGGCGCCACGCGTCGCGCCGCAGGCTGCCTCGGCCCGGCCTTCCATGGCCTGCCTCGACCACCCGTGCGGTTCTCCCCACAAGACGGGAGACCCCGCCGGGAAGGAGACGACATGAGACTGACGGCGAACGGCATCGGGATGCATTTCACGCTGAACGGGGGGGCGGGGCGGCCGCTGGTGACGCTCAGCCACTCGCTGGCCACCCACCTCGGCATGTGGGCGCCCCAGGCGGCGGCGCTGTCCGCCCGCTACCGGGTTCTCCGCTACGACACGCGGGGGCACGGGGGGACCGAGGCCCCGGAGGGTCCCTACAGCCTGGAGCAGCTGGCGGAGGACGCCTACCAGCTCCTGCGGGGGCTGGGGGTCAGCCGGACCCACTTCATCGGCCTCTCCATGGGGGGGATGATCGGGCAGCTGCTGGCCCTCACCCATCCCGAGGCGGTGCGGAGCCTGATCCTCTGCGACACCTCGAGCCGGGTGCCCGCCGAGGCGCGGCCGGCCTGGGACGAGCGGATCCGGACGGTGGGGGCGCGGGGGATGGAGTCCCAGGTGGAGCCGACGATCGGCCGCTGGTTCACGCCGGGATTCGTCCGGGAGCATCCGGAGGCGGTGGAGCCGGTGCGGTCGATGATCCGCGGCACGCCGCCGCAGGGCTACATCGGCTGCGGCCACGCCATCAAGGGGCTGGATCTGACCGATCGCCTGGGGGGGATCCGGGTGCCGACCCTGGTGGTGGTGGGCGAGGATGACCCCGGGACCCCGGTGGCCGCCGCCCGGATCATTCACGAGCGGATCGCGGGGTCGGAGCTGGTCATCCTGCCGTCGGCCTATCACCTCTCGAACCTCGAGCAGGCGGAGGCGTTCAACGCCGCGGTGCTCGCCTTCCTGGACAAGGTGCGCTGAGACATCGGCGGCGAGAGGGCAGATGGAGCATCGCGCATGAGCCGCGGTATCACGTGTCCGAGGTGCGGCCTGGTGCAGCTGGCCGGCCCGACCTGCAAGTCCTGCGGCGCCGCACTGGGCGGCCCGGCGCGTCCGGTCGGCCGGCCCGGCGTCCAGCCTGCGGCGATTCCGGCCGAGGGCGGGAAAGCCCCCCGGCCCCCTTCCGGAGCCCCGCCCGAGATCCGCCGCCTCTCCTTTCATGGGGCCGGGGGGAGCCTCTTCGGGATCCACGTCGTCAACACCTTCCTGACGATCGTGACGCTGGGGGTGTATTACTTCTGGGGGAAGGTCCGGGTCCGAAGATACCTCTTCGGCCAGACGGAGTTCGAAGGGGACCGCTTCGCCTTCCACGGGACCGGGAAGGAGCTCTCCCTCGGGACGCTGAAGGCGGTCGGGATCTTCCTGCTGCCGATCCTCCTCCTGGGCAATCTCCCCGGCATCCTGGCGCTCCCCTGGTGGGTCGACATCCTGGCGGGGATCCTGGCCTACCTCCTGTTCCTGACCTTCCTGCCAATGGCCATGGTGGGGGCCAGGCGATACCGGCTGAGCCGCACCTCCTGGCGCGGCATCCGCTTCGGCTTCCGGGGAGAGCTCACGACATTCCTCAAGCTCTTCTGGATGGGGGGCGTCCTCAGCGCGCTGACCTTCGGGCTCTACTACCCCTTCTTCGAGACCAGGCAGCAGGCGTTCTTCGTCGAGAACTCCCGGTTCGGCACGCAGGGATTCGACTTCGACGGGAACGGGCGGGAGCTGTTCTGGAGCTTCCTCCTCACGACGCTGCTCCTCCCCTTCACCTTCGGCCTCTCCTGGATCTGGTACCTGGCCCGGAAGCGCCGCTACTTCTGGGAGCACACCTGCGTCGCGGAGGCGCGCTTCCGCTTTCCCATCACGGGGGGGAAGCTGCTCGGACTGTACCTGGTGAATCTCCTCCTCCTGCTCTTCACCCTGGGACTGGCCTGGCCGTGGGTGGTGATCCGGAACGCGCGCTTTGCCTGCCGGCACCTGGTGCTGGAGGGGCCCCTCGGCCTGGAGGCGATCACCCAGCAGGCGGGAGAGGCCTCGGCCACGGGCGAGGGGCTGGCCGGAATCCTGGACACCGACCTGGGACTGGGCGTATGAGCCGGCCCGGGGCAGCCGGGATGTCGTCCGGATGAGGCGACTGGTGCGGGTGGAGTGGACGGGGGCCTATCTGGACGGGCGGATGCCGGTGCGCTGCCCGGCCGCCATCCGCCTCCTGCGCCAGGGCCTCGAGATCACCCTGGCGGATGGCAGGGTGCTGTCGTGGCGATACCGGGAGCTCCGGCAGAGCCAGGGCTTCTATGCCGGGGAGGAGGTCCGGCTGGAGCGGGGCGAGCCGCTGCCGGAGGCCCTCCTGGTGGCGGAGCCCGGTTTCCTCGTCAGCCTCCACCGGGTCGGGCGGGAGGCGGCCGCGCATTTTCACGACCCCCGCCGCCGCTCCCGCCGCCTGATCCTCACTGCCCTGGCCGGGCTCGGGGCGGCGCTCGCCGCCGCCGGGACCTACTTCTGGCTGATCCCCGCCGCCGCGGACTCCGCGGCCGGCCGCGTGCCCGTGGCATGGGAAGAGCGGCTGGGCCGGGCGGCAGTCGAGCAGCTCGCCCCGCCGGGGACACGCTGCACGGATCCCGAGGTGGCCCGGGCCGTCGACACGATCATGGAGCGGCTTTCCCGGTCGATCCCGGAAAATCCCTATGTCTTCCGGGTGGCCGTGGTCAACGACCGGCGGGTCAACGCCCTGGCGGCCCCCGGCGGGCATATCCTCATCTTCCGCGGGCTGCTGGAGCGGGCGAAGTCGCCCGAGGAGCTGGCGGGGGTGCTGGCCCACGAGATCCAGCACGTCATCCGGCGGGACGTCACCCGGGCGATCCTGCGCCACGTCTCCGCCGGGCTCCTGCTGGCCGCGCTGACGGGGGATCCGACCGGCGCCATGAGCTACGGCCTGGAGGCCGCCCACGCCCTGGTGTCCCTGGAGTACAGCCGGCAGACGGAGATGGGAGCCGACGTCGGAGGCCTCGCGCTCCTGCGGGCGGCCCGGATCGATCCGGCGGGCGTGCTGAGCTTCTTCGAGGGGATGCTGGCAGCGGAGCAGAAGACGCCCCAGCCCCCCCTCTACCTCTCCAGCCATCCGAGCACGCTCGAGCGGCTCGTCCGGCTGCGGGCCATGGTCCGTGAAACCCCCGTCGCCCCGCCCCTCCCCCTGCTGCCAGAGGTCGAGTGGCGGACACTCCGCCTGCGCTGCGGCGGCCCTCCCGCCGGACAGAAGCTCCCGCGCTGAGTCCGAAGTCTTTTCTGGCGGCAGAGAGAGTCCGCAAAAGCATCCCGCGGCGCTGCGGGAGCGCTGCCTCGATCAGAGGGGGAGCGCTTCCACGGCCCGGTAGAGCTTCGTCGGGTCGGGGTGTGGCGGCCAGGCCAGGATCTCCAGCCCGTCCGCCACGTAGCTCGGATGGCGCATCCCGAGGAGGACGCAGGAGACTCCCGGGGTGCTCGCCAGGGCCCAGAGCGCCTTGCGCGAGAGGGGCTCGCTCCGCCGCGCGAGCGGCAGGTGGGGGTTCAGCGCGGCGGCGATCCGGTTGCTCGCGGCCTGGCTGTGCCGGGCGGCCCGGACGCGCATGGCGTCGAGCAGGGTCTCGAGCGCCGGGAGATAGCGGCCGCGCCACGCCTCCCAGGCGGCCGCCAGCGGTCCGTCGAGCCCCTGGTCCAGCGCCTGGATCGCCCCTCCGACCGTGGGCGCGATCATCTGCTCCTCCAGCTCCCGCCACTGCTCCAGTCCTTGCAGGTGGGCCGGCAGGGTCTGGAGCTGATCCGCCCAGCGGAACCATTCGGCGGCGGGCGGGGTCCCTTCGGGCGCCTGGAGCTTGGAGGCGATGCCGCTCCGGAACTCTGCCTCCAGGGCGGCGACCTGGCGCAGGGCCTCGTCGAGGGAGACCCCCGGCGGCTCGTTCTCGTCGGCGACGTCGGCCAGACGGATCAGGCCGCTTCCGGCATGGGCGTTCAGCGGGCGGTTCGTCAGGACGGCGATCCCCTCCCGGGCGGCCAGCGCGAGCGGAGTCTCCGTCCCGTCCTGGCCGGTGTTGGCCAGGAGCGCCCCCCCGGCCTCGAGGAGATTCAAGGGGAGCTCGAGGACGCGGAGGTGGTGATCCGGCCCGCCCCCCTCCCTGGCCGCCTCGAGCATCCGCGAGAGGGAGACGGCCTCGGCGTCGTCCGCGGGCAGGACGACCGTGTTGGACGAGACCCCGTACCAGGCGATCCGGCCGGCCTGGACCTCGCCTTCCAGGAAGCGAAACGCCTCGCGGAGCCGCCGATAGAATTCCGCGCGCAGCTCCTCCAGCTTCCCCTGGCGGCGCCGCTTGGCGTCGCTCAGGAAGTATTCGGGGTTGTGGAGGAGGCAGACGTCCAGGGTCTCGAGCCGGAGACGGTCGAGTGAGCGGCCGAGCTGATCCCGCAGGTACTCCGGGTGCAGACAGTGCCAGCAGCCGTCCAGGTACTTGACCATCTCCGGGAAGGGGCGGCCGGCGGCCTCGCGCTCTGTCGCCAGCCCCAGGTTCTGGCCCTGCACGTAGCCCAGCTTGGAGACGACCACCACGGCCTCGCGGGAAAGCGACCCCGAGGCGAAGCGCTCCGCCAGGACCGATCCCACCAGCCGCTCGCTCGCCCCGTCCGTGTAGTTGGTCGAGGTGTCGATCAGGGTCGCGCCCCCCTCCAGCGCGGCGTGCAGAGCCTCGCGGTGCTCCGGCGTCTCGTCGTCCACCCGGTATCCGCCGAACCCCAGGCGGCTCACCGAGAGCCCCGTGCCGCCCAACCGGGTGTACCCGCGGGCCCGCCCGGATGCCCGGAAGCGCTGGGCGGCTGCCGCGGTGGCCTCGGCCGTGGCGNNCGCGGCCTCGGCGGCGCAGGGCGATCCCGGTCCGGACCGGCCCGTCGGAGCCGCCGGCCCATCCCGCGAGGGCGCGGGCCACCTCGGCCGGATCGGTCACCGGGGCCTGACAGGCGAAGTTCCGGCAGACGTAGAGCGCGGCCTTGCCCTCGACCGGTTGCTTACCGGCGAGGAGGGGAAGCGCCGGCGCCGGCCCCGCGGCGGGATCGTGGACGGCGAGGATCCGGTTGGGCAGGTAGTGCCGGGCGATCTCCCGGGCCAGGGCGTCGTACGAGGCGTCCCCGGGGGTGCCGACGAGGACCAGCTCGACCGGCCCCTCCATCAGGAACTCGGCGACCGCCAGGCTCTTGCAGAACGCCCGGGGGTGACCCGCGATGGATCGGCCGTAGGCCTGGATGGCGGCCACGGCGGCTTCGCGGAAGGCGGGGCGATCCAGGTGGGCGGCCAGGCGGGCCAGGGTGAGGGCGGCCACGGCGTTGGGATTGGAGGTGGCGCTGTCGGTTCCCGAGCGGTGGCGGAGGATCAGCGTCTCGTGGTCCGCCGCCGTCTCGAAGAAGGCGCCGCTCTCGGCGTCGGCGAAATCGGACAGCAGCCGCTCGGCCAGGGACGCCGCCTCGGCCAGGAAGCGGGGCGCGCCGCCGGCCTCGTAGAGATCGAGCAGCCCTTCGGCCAGGAAGGCGTAGTCTTCCAGGTAGGCGTCGAGGTGGGCCTTTCCGGCCCGGTAGGTCCGCAGCAGCCGGCCGTCCGGCCGGCGCAGCGCGGCGAGGAGAAACTCGGCCGCGCGGGAGGCGGCGGCGAGATAGCGGGGCTCGGAGAGGACCCGGGCCGCCTCGGCCAGGGCGCCGATCGCCATGCCGTTCCAGGCCGTGAGCAGCTTGTCGTCCAGGCCGGGGCGGACCCGGGCGAGGCGGGCGCGGTAGAGCGCCTCGCGGGAGGCCTCCAGGCTCTGCCGGAACGTCTCCGCCGGGACGCCGAGACGTCCCGCCACCCGCGCGAGGGATCGGGGGGTGTTGGGGATGCTCTTGCCCTCCCAGTTTCCCTCCTCACTGATGTCGTAATAGGCGCAGAACCAGCCCCCCGCCTCGGGGCCCAGGACGGCCTCGACCTCCTGCGGCGTCCAGACGAAGAACTTTCCCTCCTCCCCCTCGGAGTCGGCATCGGTGGCGGAGAAGAAGCCCCCCTCGGGGCCGGTCATCTCGCGCAGCAGGTAGTCGCAGATCTCGCGGGCGACCCGGGCGTAGAAGGCATCGCCGGTGGCCTGGAAGCCTTCCAGGTAGAGCTTGGTCAGGAGGGCGTTGTCGTAGAGCATCTTNNCGAAGCCGCCGCCGATCTGGTCGTAGATGCCCCCCTGGGCCATGGCGTCCAGGGTCCTGGTGACCATGGCGAGCGCGTTCGCGTCCCCGGTCCGCCGGTGGTGGCGGAGGAGGAGGGAGAGGGCCGTGTGCGGGGGGAACTTCGGCGCGTGGTTGAAGCCGCCGTGGGCCTTGTCGAAGGTCGCCGCGAGGAGCTGGACCGCGGAGCGGATCTCGGCCTCGCCGACGCTTCCCCCGCCGGCCGGTCCCGCCTGCTGCTTGAGCAGCGCCGTCAGCTCCGCCGCCTGCCGCACGACCTCCGCTCCCTTTTCCCGCCAGAGCGTGGCGAGATGGGTGAGCAGGCTGCCGAAGCCGGGCCGGCCGAAACCGTCCCGGGGCGGAAAGTAGGTGCCGGCGAAGAAGGGCTGCTGGTCGGGGGTCAGAAAGACAGTCATGGGCCAGCCGCCCTGCCCGTTGTTCATGGCCACGGTGGCCGTCATGTAGATGTCGTCCAGGTCGGGGCGCTCCTCCCGGTCGACCTTGATGCAGACGAAGTCCCGGTTCATCAGGGCGGCGATCTCCTCGTCCTCGAAGGATTCGCGCTCCATGACGTGACACCAGTGGCAGG
>DIVU01000259.1 GCA_002423365.1 Desulfuromonadaceae bacterium UBA6124
TTTTGCTTGGGGTATAGCTGCCGGTGTAGGTCTTGGTCCGATCGTAGGGGGAAGGGGCCACGTCCCGCTCCGCCATCGACCCGGAATTGTCGAAAATGATCAGGACATTCGGTTTGACCTCGATGGCGCCGGCGCCGTAGACGTCGAGATCCTCGGCGTTTGTCGTAGTTGTCGAGATCAGGAAGAGACACAGCGTAAGAAGACAGTAAACGGATTTCATGGGGGCCCCCGCCGAGAAAGGATTTTCGTATCTGTTATTTGCCCCGAAGCACCCAGACGCCGGCCTGGATTTCCCGGCTGCCGTCGGGGGAAACCGCGTTGACGCCAAAGCGACTGACGACGAATTTGCTCATGCCGAACCCCGAGCCCTCCGGGGGCGGAACCTCGTGCCGTTGTACCGGCAGTCCGAATTCGGCGGCCTTATCCTCGTCCTCGTCCTGAATCGGCCGGAATTGCAGCCGCCCCCAGAAATTTTCGTCGACGTCGACCGTGGCCAAGGTCTCCAGCAGATTGCCGTCTTCGTCGTACATGGTCAGATTGGCGACAACGGCATTGTCCCAGTCCTTGTTCTCGATCGCTTGCTGAAGGGCATTGTTCAGCCAACTCCCCTTGTTTTCCCAACTCACCGCCAGCGCCGTGTCGGCGGCATAGAACTGGTCGGTGGCGCGACGGCTTGCTCCCACCCCCTGAAGCTCGCTGGTGGTGCGCGACAGGCCCAGGATCCAGACGAAGCTGAGGAAGAAGACAACGACGATAAGGTAAGGCAACACCGCGCCTCGTTCGTTGCTGAGTCGCACGTTCTTCCGGGGTTGGCTCATGGATTTCGTCCTTGCACGGTGGTTGACAGGGTTCGGGTGAAGTCCTGCTTGTCGGCCTTTTCCTCTTGGAGTGTCAAGGTGATGTTTATGGTGTTGGCATCGGGGTAGTCAAAGGTCAGATTTTGGACATCGGCGCTCATATCCGAGCAGGTTTCGACGGCGGAGCCTTCGTCGAAACAGCGGCGCAGGGTGCCGGGCTGGCCGGGCGGGCCGGGGATAAACTCGAAGGTTACGGTTTCCTGCGCGCCCTCGTCGATCAGCCCGTTGAGGTTGGCATCGCGAGTAATTCGCAGCTTGGTCGGGGTGTTCTCTTCGATTCCGGCGTCGGCGGTGCCGAGGGGATCGAGGCCGGTTTCCCGCAGAATGCGCACCATGGTCGCCATGGCGTTGCGTCCGGTCGATTGCATGTCGACAACGGTGTTCTGGTCGATGACCGCCCGGTTCAGGTTGGTGAAGGCGGAGACGATGATCCAGCCGATGACGGCGGCGACCGCCATGGCCACGATCAGCTCGACGAGAGAGATACCTTTTTGATTCATTCAGTTGTTGTCCCTGGTCAGCGAACGAAGTTCCACTTCGTGGGCGCCTTTATCGTTCCAGTCGATGCGCACCTCGACCCAGCGGGAGCTCGCCGTCGGGCCGGGGGTGATGGTCCAGGTGCGTTGGTATGAGCCGGCGCCGGGCGTGTCGTTGCCGTCGGCCAAGTCGGCCACCGGCTGGACGTTGAGCAACTCCTCAAGCCGCCCCTGGGCCAGGAAGCGGGCTTCGGTCATGCGTTGGGAGGCGGCGTTGCCGCGAATCGACGACAGGGCCATGCTCAAAATCGCCGTCATGGCGATGGTGAGGATGACGATTCCCACCAGCAGTTCGACGAGGGAATAACCCTGATTGTTATTTGAAGGTGAAAAGCTTCGATTCACCGGCAACGTTCTTTCGTGAGAGAGGGGATTGCCCTGGGCGATCTGTTTCCTAAGTGTTGACTAAATATGCAATTTTTGCGCCGCCTTTACCCCGCCCGGTGCTCGCGTCCGGTCTTGTCCAGGTAGTATTCGTAATCCCCCTCGTAAACCCGCATTTCGCCGTGGTCGATTTCGAAGACCCGGTTGACCAGGCTGCGCAGGAAGTGGCGGTCGTGGCTGACCAGGACGACGGTGCCGTTGAAGCCTTGCAGGGCTTCGAGAAGAACTTCCCGGGACTGTATATCGAGGTGGTTGGTCGGTTCGTCGAGGATCAGGAAGTTGAGCGGCCGCCCGAGGAGCGTCGCCAGCACCAGCCGGCTCTTCTCGCCGCCGGAGAGCTTGTCGACCCGCTTGTCGACGTCGTCCCCCTGAAAGAGGAAGGCGGCGCAGAGGTTGCGCAGCACGCCGATGTTCACCTGCGGCAGCGCGTCCTGTACCGTTTCGAAGACAGTGCGCTTGGGGTCGAGCAGGTCCATGGAATGCTGGCTGAAGTAGCCGGGAAAAACGTTGGCGCCGATGGTCGCGCTGCCGGTGGTCGGCTCGGTCTGGCCGGCGAGGACTTTGAGGAAGGTCGACTTGCCGGCGCCGTTGACCCCGACCACGGCAATCTTCTCCCCCCGGCGGATCAGCCCCGAGACCCCGCCAAATACCGATTTCCCTCCGTCATTCGGCAGGGGCCAGGTTTTGCTTAAACCCTCGATGCGCACCACGTCGTCGCCGCTGCGGGGGGGCTCGGCGAATTCGAACTTGATGGTCTTTTGCTCCGAGGGAATCTCGATGCGCTCGATCTTTTCCAGTTTCTTGACCCGCGACTGCACCTGGGCGGCGTGGCTGGCGCGGGCGGCGAAGCGGGCGATAAATTCTTCTTCCTTGGCCAGCATCTCCTGCTGGCGACGGTGGCTGGCCAAAAGCTGCTCGCGGCGGATTTCCCGCTCGCGCAGATAGAAGTCGTAGTTGCCGCCGTAGGTGGTGATGGTGCCGCCGCCGACCTCGATGATCCGCGTCACCAACCGGTTCATGAAATCGCGGTCGTGGCTGGTCATCAGCACCGCCCCCTTGAACTCCTCGGCCAGCCAGTTTTCCAGCCAGACGATCGACTCGACATCCAAATGGTTGGTCGGCTCGTCGAGGAGGAGCACGTCGGGGTTGATGGTGAGGATTTTCGCCAGGGCGATGCGCATCTTCCACCCGCCGCTGAAGCTCTCCACCGGCCGATCATAATCGTCAGGGCCGATGCCGAGGCCGGTGAGCACCGCCTGGGCGCGGGCTTCGAGGTCGTAGCCGCCGCGATGCTCGAACTCTTCCTGGGCCTCGCCGTAGCGTTCCAGCAGGGCGGCGAGGGCGTCGTCCTCCATCGGCTCGGCCATGGCCGCTTCCATCTGTTGAATCTGTTCGCCCAGATGCATGGTGCGGGCGGAGGCGGCCATGACCTCCCCCAGCGCGCTGCGTCCGGCCATGTCGCCGACTTCCTGGGAGAAGTAGCCGATCACGGTCTTCTTCGAGCAACTGATGTCGCCGCCGTCGGCGTCTTCCTCGCCGGTAATCAGGCGGAAAATGGTCGATTTGCCGGCACCGTTGGGGCCGACCAGGCCACTGCGGCTGCCGGGGAGGATCTGGAAACTGGCGTCCCTGAAAAGAACGCGGGCGCCGTGCTGGCGGGTGATGTTGGTCAAATGGATCATAGGGAAACTCCGTCGGGAAAAAGTCCCGCTCTGTTAGCACAGGGGCAAGCCAGGCGCAAGGGGTTTAAAGGATTCCGTGTTTTCCGTGGACATCCAAGGTTTTACGGTTTTTCATCCGCGACATTCGCAAAAATAGAAAATATTTCTATTTTTCTGCCGTATACGCTATCGCGCCCCTTAAATTTTTTTCGCGTTTCGGTTATACTCCGGGGACTTTCATCCACAACCCCTAGCGTAAAAGGAGTCCACATAATGAACGTCGGTATTGTTGGTTGGCGGGGCATGGTTGGTTCGGTCCTCATGCAGCGCATGCAGGAAGAAAACGATTTCGCCGGAATCGAGCCGGTTTTCTTTTCCACTTCCCAGGCGGGCGGGGCCGCGCCCATGGGCGCCGGTACCCTGAAGAGCGCCGATGACATCAATGAGCTGAAGAAGCTCGACGTCATCCTCACCTGCCAAGGGGGGGACTACACCAAGGCCGTCCATCCCGAACTGCGCAAGGCCGGCTGGAAAGGCTACTGGATCGACGCAGCTTCCACGTTGCGCATGGAGAAGGACGCGGTCATCATCCTCGACCCGGTCAACCGCAACGTCATCGACAAGGCGCTGAAGAACGGCCAGAAGGATTTCATCGGCGGCAACTGCACCGTCAGCCTGATGCTCATGGCCCTGGGCGGGTTGTTCCGCAACAATTTGGTCGAATGGATGACCTCCATGACCTATCAGGCCGCTTCCGGCGCCGGCGCCCCCAACATGCGCGAGCTGCTGTCGCAGATGGGCGCGCTCTACGGTACCGTCGACAAAGAGCTGGCAGATCCCGCTTCGGCGATTCTCGAAATCGACAAGAAGGTCACCGCCGCCCTGCGTGACGGCTCGCTGCCGACCAAGGAATTCGGCTTCCCGCTGGCCGGTAACCTCCTCCCCTGGATCGACCGCGAGGTCGAGGACGGCCAGAGCCGCGAGGAGTGGAAGGGCCTGGTCGAGACCAACAAGATTCTCGGCACCGAGAAGCCGATTCCCATCGACGGCATCTGCGTCCGCGTCGGCGCCATGCGCTGCCACAGCCAGGCGCTGACCATCAAGCTGACCAAGGACGTGCCCATCGCCGACCTCGAGGCGATGATCGCCAACGACAACGAGTGGGCCGAGCTGGTTCCCAACACCAAGGCCGAGAGCCTCGCCAAGCTGACCCCGGCGGCGGTTTCCGGCACCCTCAAGACCCCGGTCGGCCGGGTACGCAAGATGAAGATGGGCCCCCAGTACCTGTCGGCCTTCACCTGCGGCGACCAGCTGCTGTGGGGCGCCGCCGAGCCGCTGCGGCGCATGGTCCGCATCCTCAGCGAGAAATAATCCGGTATCATGAAAATCGGGCGAGGCGGTGCCTCGCCCCGACGTCAAATGCGGGGCCAGGCGCTGTTGCCTGGCCCCGATCTTTTCCCCCCTTTGGCAAAGGGGGGAGCAAGGGGGGATTTTGGAATTCACCTTCCGGCCCGTCGGCATCATCCGTTCCTGCTTCAAGGAGAAGTTCGGCATCCCCCGCCAGCCGGGGCTGGTCCCCGCCGCCCGCGCCCATCTCGAACTCCTGCCCCCCTTCAACCGCGCCGAAGCCCTGCGCGGCCTGGAGGAGTTCTCCCATCTCTGGCTGCTCTTCGTCTTTCACGCCAGCCCCGATACGCCAAACCAAACGACGGTGCGCCCGCCGCGCCTCGGCGGCAACCGCCGCCTGGGAGTCTTCGCCACCCGCGGCACCCATCGCCCCAACCCCCTCGGCCTGTCGGTGGTGAAGCTGCTGGGGGTCGTGGAGGACCAGGGCCAGTGGCGCCTGGAACTGCAAGGGTCCGACCTGCTCGACGGCACCCCGGTCCTCGACATCAAGCCCTATCTCCCCTATGCCGATGCCCTGCCGGATGCCCACGGCGGCTTCGCCGACGCGCCCCCGGCACCGAGCCTGCACGTCGACTTCACCCCGGAGGCCCTCGTCCGCTGTCGCGAACTGGCGGGGGAACGGCCGGGCCTGCAAGTACTGATCGAACAGATTCTGCAATACGACCCTCGTCCGGCCTACCGCAAAGGCCAGGAAGTCGAGCGGATTTACGGTTTGCGGTTGTTCGATCTGGATGTGCGCTGGCGGGCCGGGGAGGGCTGGGCGAGGGTGGTTGAACTGGCGCGGGCGCGGATTGAAGACGGCTCGGACTGAGGGCTACACAAGAATAGTTTGCAGAAGGGGGCCAGGGCGCAACGATGTGCGCCCTTTCCGCTTTCTT